>DQEK01000346.1 GCA_003533545.1 Acidobacteriota bacterium
TGGGGACCGAATCTAGTTCGAAACTTTTCCGAAGCGGACGGGTCACGGGTCGTCGCGATTAGTGACCTCAACCCCGATCGCCTCAACCGGGCCACGCGTCGCTATTCCGACGTGTCTACGACCCTGGACGCGGAGGCGTTGATCACCAGTCCGGACGTTGATGCTGTGGTCATCGCAACCCCGGTCTCAACCCATTTTGAGCTCGGCATGCGAGCTCTCGCGGCTGGTAAGCACGTTTGGGTCGAAAAACCACTGGCGGCGACCAGCGACCAAGCGAGACGCCTGCGGGACGAGGCCGCGGCCCGGAAGCTCGTGCTGATGGTAGACCACACGTTCGTTTACACGGGCGCGGTCAGGAAGATCGGCGAACTCGTCCGAACTGGCCAGCTGGGTGACCTCTACTACTACGATTCAGTTCGGGTGAACCTGGGCTTGTTCCAGAATGACGTCGACGTAATGTGGGACCTTGCTGTCCACGACCTGTCCATCATGGACTACGTCTTGGACTCGAAGCCACGAGCCGTTTCTGCGATTGGCAGCGCTCACGTACCCGGCCGCGCAGCGAACGTCGCCTATTTGACATGCCTATTTGAGGACAGCTTAATCGCACACTTCCACGTGAACTGGCTGGCGCCCGTGAAGGTGCGGCGCACGCTAATCGGCGGAAACCGACAGATGATCGTTTTCGATGACCTTGAGCCAAGCGAGAAGGTCCGGGTCTACGACAAAGGCATTACGGTCGACCAGGGGCCGGAGGACCGCTACGAGACGCTCGTCAGCTATCGCACCGGCGATATGTGGGCACCACAACTCGAGACCACAGAGGCGTTGACCAACGCTGCTCAAGACTTTCTTGGAGCAATCGCGGCCGGCGCTGAACCAGAGACCAACGGCACAGTCGGACTCCGCGTGGTAAGAATCCTCGAAGCAGCAACTCGATCCATGAAACACAACGGACAGCTCGTAGAACTGGACCTCACGGAGAACACATGATCCCGATGGTGGACCTGCGGGCACAGTACGCCTCGATCAAGGAAGAGGTCGACGCCGCGGTGCTCGACGTTCTAGCTAGTGGACAGTTCGCTCTAGGTCCGCAGGTCTCCGCCTTCGAGGAAGAGTTCGCCGCGTACAGTGGTGCCCGTTACGGCGTTGCGGTCAACTCGGGTACCAGCGCGCTCCATCTCGCGCTGCTTGCGGCTGGTGTGGGTCCGAGCGACGAGGTGATCACAGTGCCCTTCACGTTCATGGCCACTGTGGCCGCAGTACGGTACACGGGTGCTACCCCGGTGTTCGTCGACATTGAACCGCGCAGTTGCACGATGGATGTGGCCCAGGTACGTAATGCCATCACCGATCGCACGAGCGCAATCATCCCAGTACACCTCTACGGACAACCGGCCGATCTAGGCCCGCTGCTGAACCTGGCCCGAGAGCACCACCTCACCATCATCGAGGACGCCGCACAGGCCCACGGTGCCGAGTACCGCGGTCGGCGGGTTGGAGGCTTGGGTGACTTCGGTTGCTTTAGCTTCTATCCGGGGAAGAACCTGGGAGCCTATGGCGAGGGCGGCTTAGTCGTGACTAACGACGAGGGGCAGGCGAAAGCCCTCCGGTCGCTCCGAAACTGGGGCGAGGACCAGCCGTATAAGCACGAACGTCCTGTCTTCAACTACCGAATGGACAACATCCAGGGCGCCATCCTCAGAGTCAAGTTACGTCACTTGCCGGCTTGGACCGAGGCCCGTCGCCGACTCGCCGTAGCCTACGACGAAGCCCTCACCGGCACAGGAGTTGTTTCGCCGACGGTGATGCCGTATGCGCATCACGTCTACCACTTGTATGCAATCCAGTCATCGGACCGGGACCGTCTCCATCGGGCGCTCGGCCAGGCCGAGATTCAGACGGGACGACACTACCCAGCGCCGGTACACCTACACGCAGCGCACGCTGACCTGGGAGGCAACGCCGGCGACCACCCACACTCTGAGACTGCTGCGCAACGCACCCTCACGCTGCCGATCTATCCAGAAATGCCCTCAGACGTGCCGGAACGGGTGGCCGGCATCATCCGCGAGACGCTGTCTTCGTGATAAGCACCCTGCGTTAACCGCTCTCTATCCAAATTCGTGGCCCAACCAAGAATCCCCCACATCGCTTCCATCGAGATAGATCCAGCATATCGACCGGAGTGGTTCGTCGAGAGCGCCGGCGCACACGTTCCCCTGCCCCCGCCAGACGTCACACCTCCCAGAACCGATCTACCGGGAACGGTGATTGTCTGGACGGACAGCAACCATAGCCACCTCCCCCTGATCAGTATCGAACAAGGAAAGCCTCACAGCCGCTACGACTGGACATCCTGGTGGCAATTCGTCGTTGGCGAACAGTACCGGAGGCTCTCGCGACCGCTCTATACGCGGCTCCCGTTTCATTACCATCGTATTCCTGGTGCACTGCGGAATATGGCCGCACGACTGATGCTGTCGAGTCAGGCCCCGAGCACACAACTCAGTAATGCGTTTCCCGCGTTTCCGATCGAACAGGGATTCGAACTCCTCGTGCACGTTTGGAGACGATTCGCCCTCCCCCCCGACCAAACTACTCCGTTCACCAGCGAGACTGTCCTCACCCACGACGTGGACACCAGCGCTGGTTATCGCTGGGTTAAACAGACGGCGGAACTTGAACTCGCTTATGGTTTCCAATCCGTCTGGAACGTCGTCGGACAAGTCCCGTCAACGCATTTCCCGGTGCTCGACTGGTTAGTCGACCACGGATGCAGCATCGGGTTGCACGGCTACAACCACGACAACAAGTTGGCATTCCTTGCACCCGAACAGATCCGACGGAGACTAGACGCGTGTCGCCCATTGATAGAGCGATACGATATCCGCTGTTTCCGGTCTCCATCGTGGTTTCGAAGCGACGCGTTGTTCAAGGTGCTCGCCGATTACGTCACCGTCGATTACAGTCGGCTCGACACCGATCGGTCGTGCCCCGGCGGAGTTGGCGGCTGTCTCTGGACAAAACCGTTCACCTTGAACGGCTTGACCCACGTACCAACCACGGTCCCGTTCGAAGATCCGCTTTATTGGGGACACACTCCAGAACAACTGGTCGATTTCTGGCGTCCGAAAGTCGACTGGCTGCACGCCTGTGGCGGGGGTATCGTGGTCAACACTCATCCAGAGCCCCAATTCAGTGGCAATGCTAGAATGCTGGACGCCTACGCCCGGTTCTTGGAGCTGTTAGCTGGGCTACATGGATCGCGGTGAAAAGTCAGCAATATCAACAACTCGCCGAGACCGAAGCAC
>DQEK01000044.1:0-2089 GCA_003533545.1 Acidobacteriota bacterium
GTGTCTCAGGCAAGCTGAACGCGACATATTGCGCGGCGTCCGATCATTAACGTCATCTAGAGACGACGGTGGCGAACGTCACCATCACGGCTCAGGCAGGTGCGCGGCGTCCCATTTTCAACGATAATCCACCTGCGCCGGCACCCGACCCGCCAAGGAGGTGCGAGGGTAGTAGGAAGCAGAAGCTACGCCGCCGGCCGGGATGAGTGCCATTCGAATGCAGCGGAACTTTCACGTCGGGCTGTTCGGCGTTGCGTTGTTCGGGGGCAGCGCGGTCGTCATCGTGCACGCCGCCGAGCTTCAGACCCGCACCATCGAGGCCTTCGATCGCTACATGGCGGCGACCGAGGTACGGATGGCGACGGAGCGCGGCGGCGACGTCCCGTTCTTGTGGGTGGACCGCCAGCCGGAGCCAGAACGAGTCGAGGCGCTGCGACGACTCGAGGTCGGCGAGGTAGTCATCGAGCGGCTCCAGACCCGAGATTCGTCGGGGAAAGACATCAAGATCCCGAAAGGGATGGTGCATCACTGGGTCGGCACGGTGCGCATTCCCGAGGTCACGCTCGAGGAAACCATCGCGATGGTGCAGGACTATAGGCACTACGCCGACATCTACAGCCCACACATCCGGCAGTCGGCGCTCTTGGGTCGCGACGGGAACCGTTTTCGTTTCTCGTTGCAGCTCCACGTGAAGAAGATTGTGACGGTAGTGGTCAACGCCGAATACGACGCCGTGTTCGAATTGCTGGACGCGAGACGTGCCTGGGTGCCTACGTATGCGACTCGGATCGCGGAGGTCGAGAACCTGGATACGCCGGAGGAACGAGAGAAGCCGATCGGCGATGATCGCGGGTTCCTCTGGCGGCTGAACACACATTGCTCGTTCGAGCAGCGGGACGCCGACACCTACATGCAATGCGAGTTGGTCTCACTGAGCCGGGGTATGCCGTTCTTACTCAGCGCCTTCATCAAGCCGTTCGTCTCCGGCATCCCGAAAGAGACGTTGACTTTCACGCTCGAATCCGGCCGCGGGCATCTGACCGATTCCGGAGGGTGAACTCCGGAGGGAACGTCGGTGTCGCGCCCGTTTCCTGACGCTTCCCTTTCACCATACGGGGAGTCGTCATGCGCGCTGCCTCCCGGCGACAGAAGATACAATACGTGGTCGAACTGACCAGGTCTTGGTCGGACCCTGCAGAGAACGGAGAAGTCATTGACGAAGCACCCAACGATGATCCATTCAGCGAATCGACGAATTGTCCCCGCGGCTCTTATCACCGTGGTCGTTGCCGTTGCCGTTCCCGTCGCCGCCCAGGACTTCGTGGCCGGTGAACCTATCGGCGCCCTCAGTGAGGCGGGCGAGTGGCGACCGATGTCGGACAACGTCAAAGTCTTTGGCAGCTTTCACTTCTCGGAGAGCTGCACGTTTGATCCCGACAAGAACCTGGTGCTGGCCATGAATGCCGGCAATCGGGTCGAGGACAACGACGACGATGGGTATGTTTCGCTCATCAACCCGGATGGGAGTGTGCATACGCCCAAGTGGATCGGTGCCACCCGCGACGGGCTGGAACTGCATGATCCGTTGGGCAGCGCCATCAGCAATGGCGTCCTCTATACGGTCGATTCGGGGTACGTCCGTCTCTTTGATCTCGCAACAGGCCGACCCCAACGGTCCATTCCCGTGCCTGGCTCGACCCTCTTGAATGGCATCGCGGTGGCGGACGATGGGACCATCTACGCTTCCAACACGCGGCCCACGGGGCAGCTCTGGAAGGTGACGGCCGGCGGCGAGGTGTCGCTGTTTGCCGAGGGTGCGCCGCTCGAGGCGCCCAATGGAGTGGCGATCGACCAGGATGGCAACATCGTCGTGGTGAACGTCGGTGACAACGCCGTCCTCACCTACGACCCAGCCGGGTCGGTGATACGGACGGAGCGCTCCGTGGAAGGTGGGAATGATGGCGTGGTCGTGACCGCCGACGGGACGAAGTATGTCAGTAGCGTGCGGCACGGCAGCGTGTCCCGTATCCGCCCCGGCCAAGAGGCGGAGATCATCGCTTCGGGCATCCCAAGCGCAGCGTCCATGTGC
>DQEK01000044.1:2465-2883 GCA_003533545.1 Acidobacteriota bacterium
CCTAACTACGCCCTTGCTTTTGTGAGGCTGGACTAGCCAACTCGGCAAGTGACGCCAAGCGCTGCGCGAGGGACGAGGCCTACGGCTCACGCGGGTGCGCGGCCGTGCGTTGGAAGCACGTAGATGGTACATAGACCCCTGCTGTGGTACTCTTCAGACGTCGCAAATAAAAGAGATGTTCGTGTCGGTCGTCGTTGGCGTGCTGATGCTGAGCGCATGCACGCCGGGCTTGGCGCAAACGTGGGAGATGATAGGGCGCGCTCTTTGCGTCCACGGGTCCGGCAGCTTCGACAGGCCAGCCTGCAACGGGCCTGATCCGGGTCCCGCAAAGTGACCATCACTTCGATCCCAGGAGCCCGAGTGCCGAAAAATGTCCAGATCGGGCGCAAGAACGGCATGACGCGGTCCGTTGGTGCCG
>DQEK01000344.1:0-3366 GCA_003533545.1 Acidobacteriota bacterium
AAGGGGGTTTTCGCGGTGCGAGTGGACCACGGTCCGTTGGCTGTTGAAGGGTCAGCGTTTCATGGTGGCGAACCGGATGAGGATCGCTGGGGCATTTCTGATGTCGGTGCACTCGACTCGTGGGCGACCCGTGTGTGGTTGCGGCCGGATGCGCACTGGGCGTTTCAGGTCTCGCATGGTTTCTTAAAACAACCCGAGGCACTCGAACCGGGAAACCTGCGACGCACCACGGCTTCCGTGGCGTGGCTCAAAGAGTCTGAGGTCGGGTTTACAGCCCTAACCGCTGCCTACGGCCAAAACCGCAGAGATCACGGTGTTACTTTTTCAGATGCGTTTTTTGTAGAAGCGAGCCACCGTTCCTCACCGCACGTCATCTACGGTCGTTTTGAGGGAGTGGACGTGGAGACCGGGCTGCTCTTGGGTTCCTCGGAGCACACAGGGATGGATCACGTCGAATCGGTTTTCGCCGTGACGGTTGGCGCATTGCGAGACCTCCCTCAGTTTGGGAGGTTTGAAATGGGTTTTGGAGGGGATGTTACCGTCCACGCGGCACCAGCTCGACTGGCGACCGCCTACGGGTCTCGGCCCGTATCATTCAAAATATTTTTTCGACTACGGCCGCCGGTGTCGTCAATGGGAAGAATGCGAAATGGGACCATGATGCAACCAATGATGCAACCGATGAGGCGGGGCGGTCGGTGAATAACTCTGAGGCGGGGCTGCCTCTACTGGGGGAGTGAGGAGAAGGAAAAAGTTCGTGGGGAGGTGCTCACAACACTCAAGTTAGAGGAGACAACCGCGTAACACTAGGGCTCAGCGGGGTCGCGGTCTGCTGAGGGCTGGTGCGTCAAGATTTAGCGACGGATGGCAGGTCTCGTACGCACACAAAGGAACGGCGCCAGATCCAGGTGAGCGCGGACTCTGGCGCCGTGAACACGACACGTTCGTGTGACAGGTGCTAGATTTCGTAAATCTGTCCTTCAAAGGTGCCTGCTTCGGAGTCGGCCACGCCCTCGCAGCGAAGCTTCCTACCATCAGACAGGTTGTTCTTTAACAGCACTTTGAATCGAAGGTCACTGCCCATCCGTTCCCACGTGCCGTCCGCAAGGTCGGCCGAAATCGACTTGTCCTCTCCGATGACTTTCGCAATCCAGGTGCACGTTCCACTGTTCGCCCCAGCTTCCTCAAGCGGCTGTGTCAGGGTCATCGTTCCAAAGAACGCACCGAAACCAGTCGCGGTGCCTTCGTAGGAGGTGGTTTGTTGAATCTGACCGTCTGCCGTCTTGGTAAGCGTGAAACCCGTCCTCTTTGATTTGAACTCTCCGGCTGGCTCTGCCATTACATCTCTCCCTTGGTGAATTCGGCTTACGCGACTAATCGTTCTTGCGGCGAAAAAACAGCCAAACGACGATCACAACAATGATCAAAGTCACAGCCGACACGGTTGCGTCCCTTCGCTGGAGAGTCTGGGGACTCTCCTTAACTTTTAGGTCAGTTCAGACCCAACTGCGACAACAGCGTGCCCATGTCAAAGTACTGGCGGCACGACACGGCTTTGCCGTTTTCCATCTCAAAAACCGAGATCGCACGAACGCTGGCTGTCTTTCCTGTGCCAATGACCTCGCCGTTTGGTGTTGGCATGGGACCAGTGTGGGTGACGTTCCAGGTCAGTTCCAAAACAACGGTATTGCCACTCGCGACGGCGCTGTGAAACTCCGCTTCCGAGTGGGGAAATGCCGCAGCCCACCCGTCCCAAATCTCTAACACCGCATCGATGCCAGAGACATTGCGGCCGGTCACCACCTCGTCGTACTGAAAGTCAGGGCTGACTGCCGCTCTCACTTTGTCCCAATTTTTTTCGCTGTAGCCAATGTAGGACTGCT
Organism: Acidobacteriota bacterium; assembly: GCA_003533545.1. Taxonomy (GTDB): domain Bacteria; phylum Acidobacteriota; class Vicinamibacteria; order Vicinamibacterales; family UBA8438; genus DQEK01. Next base: position 1,884 of record DQEK01000344.1, read on the forward strand.
TTGCTGCCTCAATCAGGTCACTTGACATCGGTCCTCCATCCTTGCTCGCTGTGATTCTTGCCGCGCTCTCACTCGTGTGGCGGGACGGTCGTGCGAGTGTTCGATCTATTTCCTAATGCTGTAAATCTTCGATTGGGTGCGAATGAGCAGCCGGTCGCCGACGATAGCAGGGGAGGCCATCGCCATCTCGTCTAGGCTGTTGACGCCCATGACCTCGAACTCGCGTCCTGCCCGGATCACGAAGGTGTCGCCCTGCTCGCTCAGGGCAAAGATCTTACCGTTATAGGCCCACGGCGACGACGTGAAGCTGGCTCCCACCTGAATCCGCTGCCGGCCATAAATCGGTTCTCCGCTGACTGCGTCATAGGCCTCAAAGAACCCCCGGTCGAGCAGGCTGTAGTAGATGTCGCCGTAGATCAATGGTGACGTGTTGTAGTTGCCTGCTTTTGGTTGATACCAGGCTACGAACTCGTTCGAGTTTTCGCCTTCAGCCAACGTGATATCACCGCTCGCCCCGGGTCGGATTGCATAGGCTGGTCGATGGTCATCACGGAAGTACCCGGAATTGACGTAGACGAGTCCGTGGCTTGAGAACGGGGTCGCAATGGCGGCCCAGGACATCCGGCCGTCCATCTCCCAGAGCAGGGTGCCGTCGAGATCATACGAGCGAATGCGATTCATTGCCGACGTGACAATTTCGGTGCGCTGGTCGTGTTCCCAGATGTAGGGAGTGGCCCAGCTCGAGACTTCGTCGCGGGCGGTACGCCAGAGTTCTTCACCGGTGCGCTTGTCGAGCCCGGCGACCCACGATTCTTCCTCGTTGTCGTACACGATGATCAATTTGTCGTCGTGCAGGACCGGGGACGACGCCGAGCCCCACGACGACCGCGTCTGTCTATTCGGGATCTCAAGGCGCCAGACCTCGTTCCCGTCCATGTCGAACGTGTAGAGTCCCAGTTCGCCGAATCGTACGTAGACGCGCTCGCCGTCCGTCGTCGGTGTCTCCGAGGCGTAACTATTCTTCATGTGGCGGGGAAACGTGGGCCTACCGGCCATCACGGACCGTCGCCACAGGACGTCGCCGCTCTCAAGATCCAGGCAATAGACCAGCCACTCGTGGTGCAGCGGTGGTGGCTCAGGACGCCCGTTGGGCGCGTAGAGGCCTGGTTTCGGCTGCTCGAATGCGCCGTCGGCCGTCACGGTCGTCAAAAAGACCCGGTTACCCCAAACCACCGGACTCGACCAGCCCAGGCCGGGAATGTCGGCGACCCATTCCACGTTTTCGGTCTCGCTCCAGGTCTCCGGTAAGTTCGGGTTGTCGGTCACCGCCGCGTTCATCGTTGGCCCTCGGAAGTGCGGCCAGTTGTCATTGGCAAGGGCTATCGGTGCAAGTGCCAGGAGAGTGCCCAGCACGAGGAGGTACGAGTATCCTGATTTGTGAAGCATGATTCTGTCTCTTTCAGCGCTCACAGGTGGAGGGGGC
>DQEK01000344.1:3562-10354 GCA_003533545.1 Acidobacteriota bacterium
CGGCCAGTTGTCATTGGCAAGGGCCATCGGTGCGAGTGCCAGGAGAGTGCCCAGTACGAGGAAGTATGAGTATCCTGATTTGTGAAGCATGATTCTGTCTCTCTCAGCGCTCACAGGTGGAGGGGGCTCGTGGTTACGTGCTACCGACCGGGTATCATGAGGTGCGCTCCGGACAATCCAGCTTCCATGATCCAACTTCCGGCCCGGGTGTAGCTACCTTGGTCTGGGAGTCCGAGCGAGTCGGCTGTGGCGAATGGTACGGCAATCGTCAGGTGTAGGTTGGCCGACGCGGCATCTTCACCGTTGAGGGTGTAATAGATGCTCCCGAATCTGGAGACCTTACGAGAACCGTCAGCCTCGGCTGCGTCGCGCAGCGCGCGTATTTCTTCAGCCGCCTTGCCAGACATGTTCCAGGCGCGGTTCTGCTTAATACGGTCCATGTTTTCGACGCTGGAGCACTGCACGCTGAATGATCGGTTCGGTTCATCCGAGCGATCCCAGCAAACGAGCCCGTTCGATCCCTCGCGCAATACGGTGTGACTGCCGTCGGCAGACAACTGGATGACCATGGCGTCTGCCTGCATCGATGGTGGTGCGACCAGGGTTGCCTTGGCGATTTTCGCCTCGGTCGACTGGGCGTGGGCGGACGCCGAAATCGCAACGAGCGCGCAGAACGTAAACGTGATCTGTTTCATCGGCTACAACCTCCATTCGCGACCGGCGGACACTACAAGAGCGGACCGCGTCAGCGGTCCGTCCAGTTTAGCAGTTGTTCATCGTAGAGTTCGGCGACGATAGGTCTCTGGGCGCGCTACTTGAGGTTGACAGTAGTCCCAGTGCGCGACGAGCAATTCATCGGACCGAGCGGACGCCGCGGTAGTCTCTGGTCGTGCAGAACGATCGGTGGCGCGGCTACGTTCTGGCGCAGGGTAGAGTCGAACGCAGGTGGCATAAGGTATCGATCAATTCGTGGCAGGAAGATTCGGCGAGGACCGCTGTCCGCGGAGTTTGGCGCGTGCCAGAATCAGCCAGTGTGGGCATTTCGAGGTGTCGTGATAGAGGCGCTCGCAGTCGTCGCACCGCACACACTCGGTCATCACGATCTCCGGGCCGCGAATGGCCCCCCATTCGCACGCTTTCTCGCAGACCTTACAGCTATTGCATTCTGCCCATCGCTTGATCCGGAAAACGGTGAGTTTCGATAACAGTCCGAGGGCGGCTCCGACCGGACATAGAAAACGACAGTAGAGGTTCCGCACGAACACGGTGGCCACTAATAGCGCTGCCAGCCCGATCCACATGCCGGTCGTTCCCCGCAGCGTGAACATCCAGAACGGCTCAACATAGCGGTAGGCCGAGATGGTGTCTGTCCGCAGGAAATACGCGAGGGTGGCTGCCAGAAGTCCATACTTGATCCAGGCCGCGCGGTTCTCAAGCCAGGTTGGTATCTCGAATCGAAGGCGGGATGGGACCACGCGGTCCATCACTTGGGTAAGCGCGCCGAAGGCACAGACCCTCCCGCAGTAGAGCCGGCCCCACAACACCGTCGTTACTACCGTAAACCCGGCGAACAGATACCAAGCCATGCTGTACCTGAAGACGGGCATGTTTCCGGTGAGCACCCTATTGACGTCGACCACCGAGATGAGCTGGCTCTTGGTGAAACCCATGTATCCGATGGCAGCTGCGAAGGTGACGTACTTAAGCCAGACGCTTTTACGGAAAAAGCTGATTAAGGTCAGCGTCGCGAAGCCGGTGAACAACGCCAGATCCCACGCCTGATCCCCCAGGAGTGAACTCCACGTTTCGGTATCCTCTTGGTCGTCCTCGAACCCCCAGGCGTCGTCCTCGTCCTCGAAGTTCCACTGGTCTTCGGTTGGTTCCCCGTCGGGTGGCCCGGTCGGGACCGGGGCCTCGACACGCTCTGGCTGATTGGCGGCCGGCGTTGATGGCCACATCCACGCGAGCGTGCAGACGAGGAGCACGCAGAGCGGTGCGCGAATGTTCACTTGGACCCGTTTGGGGTGAGGAAGGCGCGCGCCATGCGGCGAGCACCGTTTCGGATAGCGCGGCTGGCGCTGCGGACCGTGATGGTCGCAGTGGCGACGGCGTCGATGTCGTCACCGACGCGGAAGCGGTCGCGGACACTCTTCTGGACGAACTGGGCCCCGTATTCTGGTGCGTCTACCGAGAAGTAGCCGTACGGTTCATGGTGCCGGACGACCAGGATTCCGGTAATCTCAGCGTCGAGGCCCATGCCGACGAGCATCTGGATAGGACCGTCATAGCCCCGTTCGAGCGGCTCGAGGTCGGTTGTGTAAAAGGCGTAGCCGTGCACCACGCGTTGGCCGTCTTGCTCGATGAAGGCTTTGAAGTGCGGCGGCGATCCTTCTTTGGGTGAGAAGTCGGTGGCCGTCGGGAACAATCGCTCCAACCGGTCACGGACCATGGGGTCGAGGACTGGCTGCCCTTCCAAGGCGACTACCGAAGCGAAGAGCAGCGTGAGGATCAAGTTTCTCATGGAGTAGCAGATAGAATGCCACGCAGTGTAACCCAGCCGCCGTTCTCCGACGTGTCGTGGCACGCTGTTCGGCAGCGGTCGCCGGGTGATTCAGCGGGCACTTAGCGTGGGGGGGATCTATGTTGCGGACCAGTCCTGGCACCGGTCAGGGATTCTTTGTCCTACTCGTTATCGGGTTGCTTGCGCCGGTATCGAATGCGCTTGCCCAAGAGCGGCTGTTGAATACCAGGACGCTTGATTGCTCTTTCGGCGTGATCTCGACGGGCGGCTGGGCCGATGGTGACGCGGCTGCCAATGTGGCAGATTCTGCCCTGTCGCTGCGGTTCGAGGAGATCGATACCGACGGCGCAACGGCGGAGATCGTGGGTCCCTACGGGGCGTCGCAGATCATCGTCCGCCAGACCGGCGACTATCTGCATTTGGTGCAGATGTTCACGGTGGGGCCGCTGTACACGACGACGGTCATTGATCGTGAGACGGTGAACGGACGTTTCATGGCCGTGCACACTCGGCACGAATACACCGACACCCAACTCGTCGGATTTACCTCTCGACCGGAACAGTACTATGGCGACTGTGTCGTGGAGCCGTAGCAGTTCTCTCGCCACGGTGCTGTGATGACTCCGACCGGTCTCGCGGTGGCGTTCCGTTTCTCTGGGATCGTTCGCAATGCTGGCATCGCGGTCATCGCGGTCGCGACGGTGCAGGGATGCATGAACGGGATGGTGTCTGTGGTCGAGCCAGTGGAAGGGGTGTCTTGGGCGCTCGCCGAACTGCGGGCTGAAACCATCTCGGCGGTTCGGTACCGATACCGCCTGCAGGTGCCGCGTGGACGTGAGCATCCACTGGAGGGCGCCGTCGTGGCCGAGTTCGGGTGGTCGGACCCCCAGGCACGCGATCTGGTACTAGATTTCAAGGATCCTGCCGATCGGGTGCGTGTGGTTCGGGTGAATGAGGTCGCGGTGGAATGGACAGCTCGGTTCGATCACATCGTGCTGTCGCCAGACATCCTGGTCGCGGGTGAACGGAACCGAGTGGAAGTGGAGTTTATTGCCGGTGACGACGCCCTTAACCGCAACGACGATTTCCTTTATACGCTCTTCGTACCGAACCGAGCCCACTTCTCCTTGCCGCTGTTCGACCAACCGAACCTGAAAGCTCGTTTCGCGTTGACGTTGGAGGTGCCGCAAGGTTGGGTTGCGGTGGCTAATGGGAGCGCCACTGAGTCGCCAGGCCCTGATGGTGGGACGACTTACCGGTTTGCTGAGACACAGCCGATCCCGTCGTATTTGTTTGCATTTGCGGTGGGAGATTTTCAGATCGAGAGTGCCGAACGTGCCGGTCGTACTTTCCGGATGTTTCACCGAGAGACCGATGTGGAGAAGGTGGGGCGGAACCGGGAGGCGATTTTTGATCTCCATACTTCGGCGCTGGCATGGCTTGAAGATTACACCCAGGTCGCCTATCCGTTCGGAAAGTTCGACTTCGTTTTGATTCCCCCGTTTCAGTACGGGGGCATGGAGCATCCGGGCTCGATCTTCTACTTGGCGTCGAGCCTGATGCTCGATGAGTCCGCGACGCAGTCACAGGTGCTCGGTCGCGCAAGTCTGATTGCGCACGAAACGGCCCACATGTGGTTTGGGGACCTGGTCACCATGAATTGGTTCGACGATGTTTGGACGAAGGAAGTGTTCGCCAATTTCATGGCGGCCAAAATCGCCCAACCAGCGTTCCCGGAGGTGCACCATGACCTGCGGTTTTTTCTCGCGCACCACGATAGGGCCTACGGCGTGGATCGGACAGCAGGGTCGAACCCCATCAGGCAACAGCTGGACAATTTGCAAGACGCCGGTGCGCTCTACGGCCCGGTTATTTATCAGAAGGCGCCGATTGTGATGCGCCATTTAGAGCAGCTTTTGGGGGAGGAGCCCTTCCGCGACGGGTTACGCGAGTATCTGCAGACATTTCGATATGGAAATGCGACCTGGCCTGATCTCATTGCCATCCTCGACCAGCGGTCAGACGTGGATCTGCCAGCCTGGAGTGCGGTCTGGGTGGAGGAGTCCGGCCGGCCGGTCGTCACTGTCGAGTTATCGGAGACTCGCGCTGGTGGCATGGACGGAGTGACGGTGTTGCAAAGTGATCCGGAGGGCCGAAACCGCCTGTGGCCGCAGCACCTTGAATTGTTGCTCGGCTACGCTGATGGTGAGATCAGGTTGCCGGTGTGGCTGTCGGTCGCTTCCGCTTCTGTCGATCCGGGTGTTGGACGTCGCGTGCCCAGGTTTGTGTTGCCGAATGCCGCTGGCCTCGAATACGGCCTGTTCCGGCTCGACGTCCGGAGCCGGGAGGCGTTACTTGAGGCGCTGCCGGGCCTGATGGATCCGCTTACCCGTGGAGTCGGCTGGGCGACGCTTTGGGATGGTGTCCTCGAAGGGGAGATCCCCCCGGACCTCTGGCTCGACCGGTTGTTGGCAGGGCTCGCCCTCGAAACGGTTGAACAAAATACCCAACGCTTACTGCAGTATTTGGGAACGACGTTCTGGACCCTACTCTCAGACGACGACCGACTCGCCGTTGCCAGGGATGTGGAGGAATCCCTGTGGTCAGGGGTTGCTCGGGCCGAGACGCCAACCACGCTCAGGGCAGCATACTTTCAGGCGTGGCGGGGGATGGTGCTGTCCGACGCTGGGATTGAACGTATGCGGCGCATCTGGGGTGGTGAAGAAGAAGTGTCTGGGCTCACCCTGGCGGAGCGTGATATGACCGCGCTTGCGGAGGCCCTGGCGCTTCGTGGGGTTGTTGACGCCGACGCGATTCTGAACGGTCAGATGGACCGGATCGACAATCCTGATCGTCGGGCGAGATTCGCGTTCGTGCGGCCAGCACTCTCCGCGGATCCGTTGCGGCGGGAGGCGTTCTTCAGTCGCTTGGCCGACCCCTCTGCACGTGAGCAGGAGCGGTGGGTCGTCGAGGCGGTTAGGTTTCTGCATCACCCGCTGCGAGCGACCCACGCCCAGCGGTTCATTGCTCCGAGTCTTGAACTGCTGGAAGAGATCCAGCGCACGGGCGACATTTTCTTCCCGTCAAATTGGCTCGACGCGACGTTAGGCGGGCATCGCTCGGTCGCGGCTGCCGATACCGTACGAGGATTTTTGCGGGAGCGTGGGGCATCGTATCCAGAACGTTTACGTCAGAAATTGTTGCAGTCGGCCGACCTCTTGCTTCGGGCGTCCGTGTTGTCAGGGGAATCGTAGTGCGCCCGGCAGGAGGGACCCCGGGCTGGCAGTCGGGCGAGTTGCGCCCCGAGGGCCTCTAGGTCGGCGATTGGCAATTCCCGTTGCATGCTTTCGAAGAGTACGCGCTCTTCCGTTCTAATGTGGGTTTCGAGTAACCGTCCAAGCGTCGGGAGCCTGGTCTCGAGGTTGATGGTCGGGTTCTGTTCCAGGCCACGAATGAGCCCGCGAATCTGCTCATGCTCTGAGATTAAGTTCTGGACCAAGGCGGGACCGTCCTGCAAAAATCTGACGGCTCCTGGAAACACCCAGGTTTCCTCTGCTTTGAAGTGCGGTTGCAGTGTCTCCGTGAAGAAGCCAACTACCCGCTTGATTTGTGCCGTACGGGAGGTCGGCCAGTCGGATCGCGGCGCTTTCGAGCGTCCTAGGATTAACCCCTGCGCCAAGACCAGCGCGTCGTGATGGTCGAGTGAGAGGGGAATTAGGGCGGGGTGCCGCTTCACATCCCTACGATACAATACGGCGCCTAGTCGTTCCCGGTCGGAGACGGTGGTCCCGGGCGCCGTAGAAGGAGAGCTCGAATGCGTAGCTGGTTGCCGTTTGTCGTGCTGACCGTGTTGAGTTGGGGCACCTACATCCCGACGTTGCACAAGGGCCAGGTCGCCTTGGGAGGTAGTGGTGTCCATGCGTTCCTGATGGTCGGCATCGCCTACGTACTGGTCGCTATTCTGGTCCCCGGCACGATAATCGCCCGGGCCGGCAGTTGGGACCTCTTCACGAGCGGGGGGGTTACGTTCACGATCGCGGCTGGGGTGCTCGGGGCCCTTGGGGCGCTGGGCATTGTGTTCGCCCTGGTCAATGGTGGTCGACCCAATGTGGTGCCGCCGCTGGTATTCGCCGGAGCGCCCGTGGTGAGCGTCTTCGTCGCGATGCTTTACAATCCACCGCAGAATAGCCCCTCGCCGATTTTTTTTCTCGGTATCCTGATGGCGGCGGCGGGGGCGGGCCTGGTGCTGGCATATAAGCCTTTATAGGGGC
>DQEK01000434.1:0-4741 GCA_003533545.1 Acidobacteriota bacterium
ATCCTACCGCTGGACCGCAGGGGGTTCAACGCGGGGCAGTCTGGTCCGGTGTCCCCTTTCCCACCACCCCATCTTGACTGGCTCGCTGGAACAGCGAATAATCGGCGCGCCGTGCCAGTGGGCGCTGGCTCCCCAAGGGCCGATGTGCAGCGCGTGACGCAGCCAGGGTCGGCTGGGGCCTAGAACCGGGATTTCCGCTAACCAGGAGACGCGGCTTTTGCGAGCTCTCGTCTTGTCACAACGGGTGGTCGCGCGGTAGCGCTTCCCCGGTCATCGGCAAAGCGAAAAGGAGGCAAGCTATGCGCAAGATGCTCTCTATTCGAGGCCCTGTAATCCGTTATGTCACCTCGGTTGCGACTGTCGTGTACCTTGGCTTGGCTGGGGCATCCGCTCAGCCAGGCGCCGCCAATGGGGAGTGGGGTGTCTTCGGAGCGGATGCTGGTGCTACTCGCTACTCGCCGCTCGACCAGATTGATTCCGGCAACGTCGAGAATCTTGCAGTGGCGTGGCGTTGGAGCGCACGGGATCAGGGCACGCCCCCGCCCTCTGGTCGGACGCAAATCAGCCCCCTGGTAATCAACGGCATTATGTACACAACCATCGGGAATCAGCGGAATGTCGTGGCGCTCGATGCAACCTCGGGGGAACTGGTGTGGGGGTGGCAACCTAGCGACAGCGAACGCCGGTGGGGTGACATCATCGAGCCTGTGGCACGAAGCGCCGGGCGCGGTGTGAGCTACTGGAGTGATGGTGCTGGGGACGAACGCATCTTCGTGGTCACACCAAGCTATCAGCTTGTTGCTCTCGATGCCCAGACCGGCGCTCGGGTGCAGAGCTTTGGCGACGCTGGTGTCGTCGACATGATGGATGACCTCCGCTGGGATGAACGGCCGGCTGCGCTGCGAGCGGGTAGAGTCGCTAACACCTCACCCCCAGCCATTCTCGGGAACGCACTGGTCGCCTCTATTTCCCTTCACACTGGCAGCATACCGACAAGGGCCAATCGCCCGGGTATCCGCAATCCCAATGAGGTTTGGCCGATGAACATTCCTGGCGACGTGGTGGCCTACGACGCTCGTACCGGTCGGACGCTCTGGCGTTTCAATACGGTCCCGAAGGAGGGAGAGTTCGGCGTCGACACCTGGCTCAAGGCGGACGACTTACTCTGGGAGGTTCCGACCGGCACGCATCCCTGGGTCGAGGAACGCCCCGAACTACTCGATGCCTCCTGGAAATACACGGGGAACGTCGGACATTGGGCCCCCGTGACGGTAGACGAGGAACTCGGACTATTCTACGTAGCCACCGAAACCGCCACCAACGACTACTACGGTGGCTATCGGCCAGGAGACAACCTGTTCGCCAACTCGGTGTTGGCGCTCGACGCGGAGACCGGCGAACGGGTGTGGCATTTTCAGGTCACCCATCACGAACTCTGGGACTACGATTTCCCGACGGCCCCCATCCTCGTGGACATTGAGGTCGATGGCGTCCTGGTGAAGGCCTTGGTGCAACTCTCGAAGCAGGGATTTGCATACGTACTCGACCGTGCGACAGGCGAACCCGTCTGGCCGATCGAGGAACGGGCCGTGCCAGAGTCGGACGTTCCGGGAGAGTGGACGTCTCCTACACAGCCCTTTCCCACCAAGCCGCCGGCATTTGAACGCCAAGGCGTGACTGAGGATGACCTCATCGACTTTACTCCGGAGCTTCGGGCCGAAGCACTGCGGATCGTAGAGAATTACCGGCTCGGGCCTCTCTATACTCCGCCGTCCTTGCAAGAGCCGGGCGTCAATCAAGGGACCCTCGCGCTCCCCAGCGCGGGTGGTGGCGTCAATTGGCCGGGTGGTGCGGTGGATCCCGGGCTGGGTATCCTTTTTGTACCGTCGAGTACGACCCCGTCGCTGTTCGGATTGATAGACGGCACTGAAGGGACCGGCGTGCGCTACCACATCTCCAGTCGTGCGGGTGTCCCGACCGTCCGTGACCTTCCTCTCATCAAACCTCCGTATGGCCGGATCACCGCAATCGATCTGACCGTGGGAGAGATCCTGTGGCAGATCCCGCACGGCGGCACGCCCGGCTATATCCAGGCACATCCGGACCTTCAGGGCGTGGACGTGCCGACGACGGGGAGCCCGACGAAAAGTTCCGGACTTCTTGTAACGTCTACCCTGCTGTTTGCGGGTGAGGGATCACGGGGCGAACCGGTTCTTCGTGCGTACAACAAGCGGACGGGTGACGTTGTCCATGAGATTCAGCTTCCGGGTGGACCAACCACCGGGTTCCCGATCACGTACATGGCGGGTAGCCAACAGTACATTGTCGTAGCGGCTTTGGATGAAGAAAACATCGCGGAGTTAGTCGCTTTCACCGTGCAGTAGGAGCAGAACGGGGACGCCACTGTGCGCTGGCAGCACCGCGAACTGTCCCCTGCCCAACGTTACGGCACGATCGGCCACGTTCTGGAGGTACAATTCGGAATTGTGCAACGGCCGTTCGGACGACGGCGAGGTTTGAGCTGACATCGAATCGCAACCTCAGATTAGAACTCGACCTGTAGTGAAGGGGTTTTAGAGGGAGAAGACCATGCGAGACACACACCGATCGATGGCTATTCTCGGCGTCGTGCTGCTTCTCGGTTTTGTCACGAGCGACCGTGCAGAAGGGGCAGAAGGCGTCCCGACGTTCGCCAAGGACGTTGCGCCTATCCTGTATGAAAACTGCGTCTCCTGTCACCGGCCGAACCACCTCGCGCCGATGTCGCTACTCACCTACAACGACACACGGCCTTGGGCCAGAGCTGTGAAGTCCAAAGTGCTCGCGCGAGAGATGCCGCCCTGGGGCGCTGACTCCAGCATTCGCGCCTACAAAAACGACGCGAGCCTCACGCAGACTGAAATCGATACCATCGCTGCCTGGGTCGATGGTGGGTCTCTTGAGGGCAACAACGAGGACCTCCCCGCCATGCCGCAGTTCGCCGAAGGCTGGTCGATTGGCGAACCGGACCTGATTTTCACGTTCCTCGAGCCGTTCGCCGTGCCGGCCGACGGCATCGTGCCGTATTCCTATGTAACGGTTCCGACAAACCTCAAGGAGGATACCTGGATCTCGGCGCACGAGTTCAGACCCGACGACCGACGTGTGGTGCACCATGTCATCTCTCGCGTACTGGAGGATGACGGAAAACCGGCCACCGCCGACGTCACCCTCCGGCGAGATCCCACGCGGACCCGGGCGCGCGGGGCCAGCGTCGGCGGCTATGTACCGAATCGGCTCGGTAGCGTGTACGACGATGGCGTCGCGGTCATGCTGCCGGCAGGCGCTGATATCGAAGCGCAAATGCACTACACGACGATCGGCGAGCCGGTCCTCGACCAGAGCAGCTGGGGCATCGTGCTGGCCAAGGGGCCTGGTTCGGCGCGGCGTCGCGCCGGTGGTGGCGCGGCAAGGAACGGTACCTTCGCGATTGAGCCGGGCCACGCAGACTACGCCGTGACCGCGCGGGAGACGATCGAGACAGACACCTATCTCGCGAACATGATGCCGCACATGCATGTGCGCGGGAAGTCAGCCAGGTACACCGTCATTCGACCCGACGGGAGTAGAGAGGTGGCGCTTTGGGTGCCCCGTTACGATTTCAACTGGCAGCTTCGTTACCAGCTCGAAGAGCCGATTTTCATGCCGGCGGGCACGGTGCTCGAAGCGGAGTTCCATTACGATAACTCAGCCAACAACCGGTTCAACCCGGACCCGACCGCGGAGGTACACTGGGGCGACCAGACCTGGGAAGAGATGATGCTCGGTTACTACGGGACGGTTGCGGCGCCGGGGGGCAACACGACGTCTGGCCAGTAGCAGCGATACTGGATTCGAGACCATCCACGTCACTTCCTCGACGTTACGGCATCACACCACGTGTGCAACTGCACGTGGTCTTGCGCAGGGAGTGAAAACGAGGCGCGTCGCAGACAGCAAGCACTGTGCCTCCCTGCGAGGTACGTGCTACCGAGATGGCTCGCCCAGATACACCTCGTCGCTGACCGGCTCCCCCCACTCCGCGCCGCCGCCTTGCACCGCAATCATGACCAACGATTCATCGGGCGCCGCTCCGTGCCAATGCATGACGCCACCGCCGGTAAACACCGGTTCACCTGGCACCAATTCACGTAGCGACTCGCCTCGAATCTGAAACCGTCCGCGGCCTTCTTCGGGGAGCAGCAGCTGACCCCAGCCGTGGCTGTGCCAATGCGCACGGGCTCCCGCGGTCAGCCGGACCCGTGCCTTCCCAATCTCGTCACTGTCCACTACCGTTGGCGGCGGGCCGGTGAAAAAGTCCGCCAGCGTGCCGGTACTCTGCACGGCCGCGACGCTCTGCTGGCCGTTCCCGATCCACACGATGACCGCGATGGTGACCGCTAACAGCGTGATTTCCCGAATCGGCATGCGATGTTGTCTCATCGATCCTCTCCCGCGACTGCGCCGCCGTGGCACCAAGCACCAGGCTGGCAACCGTCATTACACACAAGGCCGCACGCAATCACTGCGCCACAATCCTACCGCTGGCTGGCAGAGGGTCCAATCTGGTGGTTGCGACTCAGCGGCCACGCAAGGTCATCATCGCTTGTTCGCCACGACCAAAGACCGGCAGAGGAGGCCCTCGTCGATTCCGAGCAGCATCGCACTCTTTTTGCGCCGTTCTTCTTCGTAGAAGTCATCGCCCTCGTCGGCACGCAGTTCC
>DQEK01000434.1:5123-5947 GCA_003533545.1 Acidobacteriota bacterium
CATCCGTGACATCTTCCTTGGCTACAATGGTCAGCCCAGCAGCCTGAGCGAGCACTTCCGGTGAGGCCAGTGCCGTAACGTCGGGTGGTCCCAAGTCCGCCGCTCGACGCTCTTGGGCCCCAGTGAGACCGGCCGGAACGTAGATAACGTATCCGGCGACGTTCCCTCCTAGTTTTAAAACCCGATTACACTCTCGTAGCACCGAGAGCTTGTCCATAATTCAACACAACACATCGGCGTGCACGATGGCGTCAAAGCTGTCTCCACGAAAAGGAAGCGACTCACCACAAGCCTTCACCACACCGGTCTCCCGCCGAAGCTTGGCCTCAAGCAACGCTTCCCAGGGAACGTCGGCAGCCACAAGGCGACAACCGGTCGCCTCGGCGATGTACGAACCAGGCCAGCCTTGTCCCGTCCCAACATCCAGCAACGTGGCCCCGGCTTCGAGATCCAAATGCTCACACAACCTCTGAGCGTCCACGACCGTCGTGTAACCGTTCACACCGACGACTTGCCCCAACGCCGCTTCTTCAATACGGCGAGCAGCTCTCGCCCGAGCGGCGGTGTACTTCAATTCGAAAAACTCCCGATTGTTCTCCATGTGAGACACCAGAATCGCACCTCCCCGCTAACTCTCTATAGCGGTCCACAGCCCATCCAGAAATGGTCGTGGAAAGCTCAGCTTCTACATCTAACACAGGTGGCCTACGTACGCCTATGGAACCCAGACGTGTCTGGCGTGCGCCGCTCCTACCCATACCGGCAGGGGGTTTACGGGGGGAGCACGCGGCGCGCGAAGGAGCGCGGCGCGTTTTCTGGCGGCG
>DQEK01000196.1 GCA_003533545.1 Acidobacteriota bacterium
TGGCTCTGGACACCTCCGCCACGCGTTTCGAACACCATTCCGTGCACCATCGCGCCCTTGACCACGAGGTCCTCGACGAAAGTCTGAAACTGGGTTGGATTCATGTTCCCGCTGGTTTCAGGGCCGTCGGTGAGGACCAAGACGAACACCGGCCAGTTTTCGCTTCCATCGAAGGCTTCCGTCCAGGTTTCTCTGAGTCCGTTGATCATTTTTGCACCGCCAGAGCCGGGAAACAGCCCGTCGGCCTGCGAGCGGAGCGCGTCTCTATCTGTCGTGAATCCTGAGAGTTCTTGTAGATTCCCAGCGATTGAGTACATCGCCACTTCGTGCTCTTCGGGAAGCGTATTAAGAAACCCAAGCAAGCCGTTGCGAAGCGCACTGATGCCTTGAAATTGCTGGACGGTCTCACTGTTGTCTATCAGGACCGCAACCTTCATCGGGGTTGTGCCGGCTTCGACGGACAGGATCTCCATCACCTCCATGTCTTCCTGGACCTGGAAGCTATTTACCCCAAGGTTGGGGACCGACTCGCCTGTCGACGGGTCCGTGACTTTCACGAAGAATGTTCCGGTGCTCTGCGCGAAGGCGGGGACTGTCCCTAGGATCGCGATGCTGAGGACCAAGGTTAGTAGACTCAAACGGCGGGTCACTCGCTGATTAGACATGATGTAGTGGGTTCCAATTCCTTGTGCTTGACGACGTCTATTTTCGCGATCGCTTCAACTGGTCCCAGATGCCCTGCTGCGGCCTAGCAAATGGATAACTCCATCGAATTGTACCTCACGGTGGCCTCCTGCTGACCGCTTGCCCAAACTCTACATCGGTCGGGTCAACAGTCCTGCATAGATTTGATAGAACCTTTCAACATCAAGGTCAAGCATGACTGTGATCGGTCGGACCTCGCGTGAGGTTCGGTCAGACACCCTTGTTTCTCCGTAGGTAGGCCCGAAGGTGGTGTCGACCGAAATTGGTAGTGCTTCGGAAGAGGTAACGATTGACGGGTCGATGAGCCACGCGGCCGTGATGCAGTCCCAGACATGGTAGGTGGCAGCAGGGTCACGTCTGAACCGAGGGGCCATGTCGTGTTGCATCAACCTGGTGAGGGGAGTGTCGATCGCCACGATGTCGTCGAACGCCGTCTTATGCAAAGGCGCGTGGTTGGTGATATCGAGCCCGAACATTACTGTTTCTGGAATCGGCGCTGCTAGTGTTTCCCGCGCAGCTTCGGGGTCAAACCAGATGTTGAATTCCGCCGCCGGAGTCACATTGCCAGGGACCCGGGCGTTGCCTCCCATGAAGACGAGACGCTTCACTCGTGCCGCTAAGTCGGGTCTCGCTCTGAATGTTAGTGCGAGGTTCGTCATCGGGCCAACGGCCACGAGGGTGACTTCGTCTGGATAGCGTTCGATGGTTTCGATGATAAACGAAATGGCTCCGGTCGTTCTTGGCCGTGTGGTGGCGAACCGGCCGCTGTGGGGCGCCACAACGTCCCTGGGTGCGTCGAAGGCGCCCTTGAATGAAATCGGTCCCCACTGGGTTTCTTGACTCGCCGCTCGGGCTGCGGTGTTGACCAGCGGGTTACGCGCACCGAGATATAGCGGAATGTCATCAGTGCCCGTTAGTTCAAGCAGATGCAGCATATGCTCGGCCGCTTGGGGCGTCCGGTGGTTGCCAGCGACCACGGTGACGCCGAGCAGTTCCACTCGGTCTCGCCGCTGCACGAGCATCGCTAACGCGGCGGCGTCGTCATTGAAGACGGCGCCGTCGGTGTCGAAGATGATGCGATGGGTCGGCCGCACTGCGTGGGGTGCCGCTGGGTTAATCTGGCAGCGCCAGCGCGATCAACTCGGGCACCGGAGAACCGCCGATGGTCAGGGAAATGTATTGCGCACCGTTCAGTAGATAGGTCATGGGTGTTCCGATTGCTCCACGGGGAAGATCGACCGACGCGATCTCAGCCCCGCTGGCCTTATCGACCGCGAGCAACCTAGGGCCCCCGTTCGACCCGCCGGTGGTGAGCGCGTAGATGAGTAGGGTCTTCGTCACCAACGGCCCACTGCGGCTACCGTCTCCCCCCAATGGCGGGAGGTCGAGAGCGCGCAGCATCGGATGGTTTCGAATCCGGTCTCCGTTGCCCAATGGATTCATCCAGGCGTGGTCCCCGGTGTTGAGGTCAATGGCGGTTATTCGAGAGTAGGGCGGCTTGAAGAGAGGAAGCCCTTGGGGCATCGTCAGGCGTCTAGCGTCGCCCCCGCGTCCTTCGATGACCGCCAACGTGGCTCCTTCGCCCGACCGGGGTTCACGATAGTGACGCACGCTGAATGCATTCACCGAGGGGACATAGAGCAGCCCCGTTTCAGGGTCGACCCCGGCGCCGGACCAGTTCGCGCCGCCGCCTGCACTGGGTCGCTGCACGGTGCCGCGGAGGCTTTGCGGTGTGAACAGCGGGCCGAGACGAAATCCGTCGACCGCGTCAATGGCCATTTGCCGAATCTCAGGGGTGAAGTCCGCTAGGTCGTCGAGGTTTGCCCCTTGGTACTCGAACGGTGCGGGCCGCGTCGGAAACGGCTGTGTCGGCCACACCTGCTCGCCCGGGATGTCGGTGTCGGTCGGAACGGCACGTTCCTCGATAGGCCACACCGGTTCACCGGTGACTCGGTCGAAGACATACAGAAACCCCTGCTTACTGATCTGGGCGAGCGCCTTGATTGGGCGACCGTCTACTTCAATGTCGACTAGGTTCGGTGCCGCCGGGAAGTCATAGTCCCACAGTCCGTGATGCACTGCTTGGAAGTGCCATTCCCGTTCGCCGGTCTCGATGTTCAGTGCCACTACGCTCTCGGCGAACAGATTAGCTCCAGGTCGATGCCCCCCGTAGTAGTCTGGTGCCGGGGTGTTTGTGGGCAGGTAGAGCAGGCCCAGTTCCTCGTCAGCGCTCATCATTGACCAGACGCCGACCTTACCGGTTACCCGCCACGAGTCCCCGCCCCAAGTGTCGTTGCCGAACTCGTCACCCTGCGGAATTGTGTGAAATGTCCACTTTGTGCGGCCGGATCGAACGTCGAAACCGCGCATCCATCCGGGGGGGGCTTCACGGGTAATGTTGTACGACGAGATCGAGCTCGGCGTGATCACCGTGTCACCGACTACTAAGGGTGGCGACTGGACAGAATAGAGCAACGCGTTCAGCCAATCCCGGTCACCTCGATCGGCCCGGGGGAGATCGCGCACGAGGTCGAGGCGTCCGTTTTCTCCAAAATCGAGACACGGGTGTCCGTTCACCGCCTCGACACAGATGAGAAACCCGTTGCCGGTTCCCCAGTAGACTCGGGCGGTTTCTCCTTCGCCCCAATACGCCACACCACGCTGGTTCCACCGGGCGGACATCGTGGTCGTTCCTGCTTCGTAGGTCTTCGGATTGTAGATCCAAAGGGTTTCTCCGGTAGCGGCGTCGATGGCCGCACCGGCCGACGTGGGCATGTTGATGTAAAGTCGCCCATCTACCATCAGCGGAGTGGCTTTTAGGTTGTTGGTGTAGGGCGGTTGGCCATCGCGCCAACGGTCCGGGTCCTCTTGGTTCAGTGCGTCGAAAATGACCGGTGCCCGCGTCCACCACTCCCCGCCGTGCGGCGTGGTCTTGCTGGTGAATGCGTCAGATGATTGCCAGCGCCAGGCGATCTCGAGGTCGCCGAAATTGGAGGCGTCAATCTGGTCCAATGGTGAGTACTTAGTGCCGCCGAGGTCTCCGCCGTACGTGCGCCATTCGCCGCTCGTGGGAGCTCCCTGCTGAGCTGCCCCGGGGGCAGCGCTTAGAACGGTCACGGCCACGGTTCCCCAAACTAGACAATTCCGTGCGGTCATTTGTTACCTCTCGCCGGTGGTCTCAAGGACATCCATGATACTCGACGAACGCTGGTAGGTCAGACTGTGCGCCGACCTGAAGGTTTGTCCGTCCACGCGACGTCTTTGGCCGTAGCCGGTGACGCGATAGAATGGCCGCACCGTGACCACCCGGCCCGGCGGGACCTGTTCCTTGCAGACGCACACGTGCTGTGGATTTGGCTTCGCGTTCGGCGTGTTCCTCCTTGGGGTGCTGGGGCTCGAGGGGCGTGGCGGTGTGTTCGCGCAGGGTGA
>DQEK01000152.1:0-912 GCA_003533545.1 Acidobacteriota bacterium
GCCGCGGTCGCGGGAGGTTGAGGTTGTGGCTCTAGCGAAGGAGATTGAAGAAGCCGAGGACCGGATTCGTACAGCGGTCGAGAGCGGTGTGCGTCTTGACGAAGCTCGGAAACAATTCAAGTATTTCGAGCTCCAGCGGCGAAAGGCCAAGTAGTTGTGAACGTTCGTGAAGAACAATTCGACGGTGCCTTAGTCGCGGAAGCGGCGGTTTTCTCTTCGGCGACACTCCACGAAGCTGCAGGACAAACCGGTGCGCTCCCGCACGCAATCAAGCCTCTGGTGGACTCGATGCGAGTGTGTGGTCCCGCGCTCACCGTGCAGGGCGCACCGGGAGACAACCTCTGGTTGCACCGGGCGATCGCCCAGGCCCGGTCGGGTGAAGTCCTGGTGGTGACCGTCGGCGGAGCTCACGAGTTTGGGTACTGGGGTGGAATTATGACGACGGCTTCGGTCGCTCGGGGGCTCGGGGGCTTGGTCATCGAAGGCTGCGTGCGGGATGGTGACGAGCTTGCCACATCGGGCTTTCCAGTTTTTTCGTGCGGCCGGGCAATCCGCGGTACGACCAAAGTGGTTGATGCCGCTGGACATGTGGGGCAGCCAATCGTGATAGGCGATATTACGGTCGCCTCGGGAGACCTAGTTGTTGGGGACGCCGACGGCGTGGTCGTTCTCGCCCGCGACTCAGTGCAGGAAGTTCTTGCTGCGGCTGGTGCGAGGGAGAAAAAGGAGGCTTCGATCGCAGGCGCCCTTCGACAAGGGCGTACGACATTAGAAGTCTATGGCTGGGAGTAACAAGACCCCACCAGGCCGGTGAAAAAACTATGCAGAAAATAGACGTTTTCAATCACATCTTTCCCGAACCGTTTTATAAGCTGATGATGCAAGTCGCTGGTGATTTCAAGGACATCGGGC
>DQEK01000152.1:1302-4294 GCA_003533545.1 Acidobacteriota bacterium
GTTCGGTCCCGACTACCGACAAATTCTTTCACTTGCCTCACCGCCACTTGAAGTCTTGGGTGGTCCGGAGGTCTCGACCCAACTGGCTCAGGCTGCTAACGACGGGATGGCTGAACTGGTGCAGCGACACCCCGATCGGTTTCCCGGCTTCGTCGCTTCGCTTCCGATGAATGCGTCCGAGGGGATCGTCACTGAAGCCCACCGCGCCATTAATGACCTCGGTGCGTGCGGGGTTCAGGTGTTCACGAATGTCAATGGACAACCATTGACCGCGCCTGAGTTCAGGCCACTCTTCGGGGCGATGGCCGAGCATGACCTGCCGATCTGGGTGCATCCAGCGCGCGGGGCTAGTTTCACCGACTATCTGACCGAGACCAGTTCAAAGTACGAGATTTGGTGGACCTTCGGTTGGCCGTATGAGACAAGCGCCGCGATGGCACGGATCGTCTTTGAAGGATTGCTCAACGACTATCCGTCATTGAAAATCATTACGCATCACATGGGCGGCATGGTGCCGTATTTCGAAGGTCGCGTCGGACCCGGTTGGGACCAACTCGGTAGTCGAACCTCGGACGAGAATTTGGGCGCTGTGCTTGAGCGACTGAAGACGCGGCCGATCGACTTATTCCGCATGTTTTATGCTGATACGGCAGTCTTCGGCTCCCGCGCGGCGACAATCTGTGGCATCAGCTTCTTTGGTGCCGACCATGTCGTCTTTGCATCCGACTCGCCGTTCGACCCCGAGAAGGGGCCGATGTATATCAGAGAGACGATCAAGATCATCGACGAACTCGAATTGAGCGAAACCGATCGCGATAAGATCTATCGCGCGAACGCCGTCAGGCTGCTGAAGCTGAAGGACCGTTGACACCGAGCTGAAGGAACGAGATTCATGCTGCGTCACGGACCGCTTCTCGTCGCTTTCGTGCTGGTCAGCGCCTGCGCGCCACCACCCGACCACGATCTCATTCTTCGTAACGGCACAATCATTGACGGTATAGGGACGCCCAGCTTTGTCGGCGATCTCGCAATCAATGATGATCGAATCACTGCAGTTGGTGATTTGGGCGATTCGCGCGGTGTGACTGAGTTGGATGTCTCGGGCCTTGTGGTCGCTCCCGGCTTCATCAACATGCTGAGCTGGGCCGGTGAGGCGTTATTGGAAGACGGCCGGTCTCAGGGCGACATCCGTCAGGGAGTGACCCTCGAAGTTTTTGGTGAGGGGGTGTCAGGCGGTCCCTTGACGGATCAGATGAAGACCCTAGAGGTAACGAGTCAAGGCGACATTAAGTTCGATGTTGAATGGACGACGCTTGGTGATTACCTCGAACACCTTGCGGGTAAGGGCGTATCGCCGAATATCGCATCGTTTGTCGGTGCCACGACGCTTCGGGTCCACGAGATTGGTTACGAGGATCGTCCGCCGACTGTGGATGAACTTGACCGCATGCGGGACTTGGTGCGGCAGGCAATGGAGGAGGGCGCTATCGGCATTGGCTCATCGCTTATTTATTCGCCAGGCTTCTACGCAAAAACGGACGAATTAATTGAGCTAACGAAGGTTGCTGCCGAGTATGGCGGGCTATACATCTCGCATATGCGCAGTGAAGGCAACGGGCTGCTTGAGTCGGTTGATGAACTACTGAGAATCGCGCGTGAAAGTGGAATACGAGCCGAGATTTATCACCTGAAAGCTGCCGGCCAATCCAACTGGGACAAGCTTGGCGATGTCATCGAGCGGGTTGAAGCAGCGCGTAGTGAGGGGCTCGAGATCACCGCCAACATGTATACCTACACGGCCGGTTCGACCGGCTTGGATGCTGGAATGCCACCGTGGGTGCAGGAAGGTGGCTACAACGCTTGGGCCGAACGGCTTCAGGACCCGGTCATCCGCGACCGAGTTCGACTGGAGATGACGACGCCGACCAACGAATGGGAGAATCTGCTGCTGGCAGCTGGTGCTGAGGGGACGCTTCTGGTCGGTTTTAAGAACGCTAGTTTACGAGGGTACATAGGCCAAACCTTGGCTGAGGTAGCGGCGGCACGTGGGACCTCGATGTCCGATACTGCGATGGACCTCGTCGTTGAAGATGGTAGCCGTGTGCAAGTCGTCTACTTCTTGATGTCGGAAGAGAACGTCGCTCGGCAAATTGCTCTGCCGTGGGTTAGTTATTGTTCGGATGCTGGCTCGTATGCCTCCGAAGGAATCTTTTTGAACTCCTCAACGCATCCGCGTGCGTATGGCAATTTTGCGCGGCTACTGGGACGCTACGTCCGCGACGAACGGATCATTTCCCTGGAAGAAGCTATCCGTAAACTGACGTCGCTGCCTGCTGGGAACCTGCGGATCCGCGATCGGGGCCAACTCACAGCGGGCTACTTTGCAGACGTGGTCGTCTTTGACCCGGCCCAAATCCAAGATCACGCGACCTACGAGGACCCGCACCAATATGCCACAGGTATGGTGCATGTCTGGGTAAACGGCACACAGGTGCTGCGAGACGGCGAGCACACTGGCGCAACGCCTGGACGTGTGGTTCGTGGCCCTGGCTGGACCGGCTGGTCAGCGGTCGACGGCTCCTAATCCGGTTACTACTAAGTTGGCGAATCTTTCGCCGCCAATTGTTGCAGTCGGTACACCGGTTTAATTAAGAACATGGCTGCTGCGCAGGCAAGCATGATGCCGACTAAGGTCAAGAAAGCTGGATAATATGTGCCACCAGCCTGTCCATACCACCAACCGACCGTGATCGGACCAAGCATTAAGCCAAGCGCTGTTATGGAGCTAAAGGTTCCGAGAATTTTTCCCAGATGACCCGGACCAAAAGTGTGTTTCGCGACCACTGGTTCTTCCATCAGAACGCCCCCATGCGCAAATCCCCGTGCTAGCTGGAAGATAACCAGGGTGACCAGTCCCTGTATTCCGAAGGCGAGTGAGATGTAGAACGCGATCATCACGTAGCAGAAAGAAATCCCTTTGAGTGAATACCGG
>DQEK01000207.1 GCA_003533545.1 Acidobacteriota bacterium
GAGGGACGAGCCAAGGTGGTTTACGGGTCCAGGTTCTTGGGTGGCGCACCCCGCATGTTTTTCACGCAGCGCATGAGCAATGTGTTTTTGACGCGACTGACGAATTTGCTGTACGGGGCTTCTCTGACTGACATGGAAACCTGCTACAAATTGTTTACCCGCGACGTGGTGACGGGTTTTACGTTGGTTTCCAACAGGTTTGACGTGGAGCCGGAACTGACCGCGAAGGTGCTCCGGGCCGGTCTCGAGATCGAAGAAGTGCCTATCACGTACGCAGGGCGATCGTACAGAGAGGGAAAGAAGATCAATTGGCGGGACTTTGTGTCCGCCGTCTGGACGTTGGTGCGGTTCAGGTTGTAACCGTTAGGTCTATTTGGCGAGATCAATCTGCACGAAAATTCGGTGTTGTGCTCCGAGGTCGTGAGCGGCGGGGGTGACGATAGTCCGTGCCCCGATAACAATTGTCCGCTTTTCCTGCACCGCTTGGCGTACATCTTCCTCGCAAACGAACTCCGCCGCTGTCTCGGTGCGAGGCGGGTCAGCCACTGCCTCGAGAGGGGTTTCCTTGGCTTGTTCGCCTGGAGCCTGTGACGTGTCAGAAATCGTCGATTTAGCAAGGCCGCGCGAGGCCAGAAACGACTCAATCCTGGTTGCCAACAGTGTGGAGTCAATACCCCCATCCATTGGTGGTTTTGGGGAAACGTCGAGAGACGATGCAGGGGGTGGAGTTTCGATGGTCACCGGCGAACGCGTTTCTGGCCGAATCTCATAGGCTAGTCGCTTGATATTCAGCAAGTGGTGCGGGGTGATGTTGTCCGAGGTGATGTTGCCTCCGTAACCGCCGCATCCGAGCGTCATGGATGGATCGAGTCCGGTGGTCATACCGATCGACCCAAGAGTGGTTGGAGTATTGACGACGATGCGGAAGGCTGGTTTTTTGAGACCGAACTCGAGGATAACGTGCTCGTCCTGAGAGTGGATGGACATGGTGTGGCCCATGCCGCCGTATCTTAGGATTTCCTGACATCTGGTGCAGGCAGCGCGCCAGTCTGGTACTACGTAGAACGAGAGAACCGGGCACAGCTTTTCCATTGAAAGCGGATAGTCTCGGCCAACTCCGTTCAGTGACGCTATAAGTACGCGCGTGCCGTCAGGGGCTGTAATGTCGCTAAGGGAGGCAATCTCGAGGGCAGTACGCCCCACGCACTCGGTGCTTGGCAGTCGATCAGGTGTTACCAGGACTTCGGCTAGTCGTTCTGCCTCGGATTGGTTCAGAAAATGGCCGCCCTGCCGCTCGAACTCCCGGCGCACCTCACCGGAGATGCAATCGTCGACCACTACGGAGTTTTCTGAGGAGCAGAGCAGGCCGTTATCGAACGTCTTCCCCGTAATGACGTCGGAAACTGCTTTGGTAAGGTCCGCTGTGCGCTCGATGTAGGCTGGCGCATTACCTGGACCCACGCCATAGGCAGGCTTGCCCGCACTATAAGCGGCACGGACTAGTCCCAGCCCCCCTGTGGCGAGCACGACGGAAACCTCTTTGCGTCGCATCAGTTCCTGCGTTCCCTCAAGCGTGACATTGGTCATGCAGTTGATCGAACCTGCGGGTGCGCCTGCTTCACTGGCAGCCGCGGCCATGATTTCAGCGACGCGCTCAACTGAATGAGCCGCGGCTGGGTGTGGACTAATCACTAACGCGCAGCGGGCCTTCATACAGACGAGAATTTTATAAATTGCAGTGGAGGTTGGGTTCGTGGTCGGGACAATCGCGGCGACTACGCCGAACGGCTCGGCAATTTCGACGACTCGCGCCTGGTCGTTGCGGCGAATGACGCCGACGGTGCGCATCGGCTGGATGAAACGGTAAATGGTCTCGGAGGCGAACCGGTTTTTTCGAGCCTTGTCGGCTTCGAGGCCCATTCCCGTTTCATCGACTGCCATTCGAGCGAAGGGGACCGCCTGAGCCGTGGCGGCAGCGGCCATCGCTTCGACGACGCGGTCGATTTGCTCCTGGCTCAATTCGGCGAGGTCTGACTGTGCAGCGTGCGCGCGTCGGGCAAGCGTACGTGCGTTGCGGATGGAGTCTAGGTCCGGGTCAGTTTGTGCAGCGTATTCGACCATCGCTGGCTGCCGGGTTGATGCGAACTGTAGCCGCTGACTTCGATGTGCCGTGGGTGCACGAGTATCGAACTGACAGGCTGGCGACCTCTATTACGCCGTGTTCCGTGGCTGAGGCAGGATCTTCTCCACCTCCCCGTGCGGGCTTGGGATGACGTGCACCGACACGAGCTCTCCCACCCGCCGGGCAGCGGCCGCACCCGCGTCGGTCGAAGCCTTCACGGCGCCGACATCACCCCGTACGAACACGGTTACGTACCCCGCTCCGATATACTCCTTGCCGACCAAAATGACGTTGGCCGCTTTGACCATCGCGTCGGCGGCTTCAATGGAACCGACGAGACCCTTTGTTTCCACCATGCCGAGCGCTTCGAGGGACATTGTCATTCTCCGGGGAACGTGCGCCGTGACTGGCGCGCCAACAAC
>DQEK01000190.1 GCA_003533545.1 Acidobacteriota bacterium
TCGAAGATGCCCGCGTTTGACCCCTACCGGGTCCTCAACGATCCTGACTTGCAGTCGGCGTTCCGCACCTATTCGACGCCGACGCAGCGGATTTACCTGATGGCGCACTTCGACCACCCTCAAGAGTTGACCGAGCTCGCTATCGACGGTATCGACGCCTGCATACGTAACGGGCTCATCTGCGTGAACCAGTGCCCGATCATCAAGGGCATCAACGACGATCCCTACGTGCTGGCCGAGATGTATTCGACGCTGTCCTACATCGGATGTCCGCCCTACTACCTTTTCCAGGGCCGACCAACTGCCGGCAACGAGCCCTACGAGATTCCACTAGTGGAGTCCTGGCAGATCTTCCAGCGCGCCCTGACACTAGGCTCGGGGTTGGCCAGACGCGCCCGTTTCTGCATGTCGCACGAAACAGGCAAGATCGAGATCATGGGCATCGACGACGAGCACATGTATATGCGGTATCACCAAGCCAAGCACGATCACGACTTGGGCCGCTTCTTCATCTGCCGCCGCAACGACGACGCGTATTGGCTCGACCAGCTTGAGGTCGTCAGCAACACGCCAGCCCACGCCTGACCTGTCAGGCGGCGGGACCCTACGCATTCGTGACCACGCCGTTGAGTCCTGGCGTAGCATGATCGAACTCCAGCACCTGACCAAACGCTACGGCGACACGGTCGCCGTGAACGACCTCACCCTCCGGGTAGCTCGCGGAGAGTTGTTGGTGCTTCTGGGTGACTCCGGAAGTGGGAAAACCACGACTCTCAAAATGATCAATCGTCTGCTCGAACGGACCTCTGGCTCGATTCGAGTCGACGGGCGTGATGTCGCAGATCTCGCACCTCACGCACTGCGCCGACAGATCGGCTACGCGTTCCAGGAAGTCGGACTGTTCTCCCATATGACCATCGCAGCGAATATCGGCATCACACCAGCGTTGCTCGGTTGGCCAGACGACGCGATTCGCTCTCGCGTCGACGAACTGCTCGAACTGGTCGAACTCGACGCCGACGCCCTTCGACACCGGCACCCAGCGGAACTCTCTGGAGGCCAACAGCAACGCGTCGGCGTGGCCCGCGCGCTGGCCGCCCGGCCCCAGGTGATGCTGCTGGACGAACCGTTCGGCGCCCTTGACCCGTTAACGCGATCGCGCCTGCAAGAATCGTTCGGCCGGATACGACGCGAACTCGACCTGACCGCAGTCTTCGTGACCCACGACATGGTCGAGGCTCTGCTCCTAGGTGACCGGATTGCGATCATGCGAGCAGGGCGTTTGGTCCAGATCGGCACCCCGCGCACGATCATGCGAGATCCCGCCGACAACCATGTACGTCAGCTACTGGACACCCCCCGACGCGAGGCCGCACTCGTGGAGCGGCTACTGGCCCGGCAAACTTGATCATGAGCGAGCAACTGGCGCTTCTTCCGGAGTATCTGACCGCGCATCTGCAGCTCACGCTGCTGGCGTTACTGTGCAGTACTGCCATCAGTCTGCCGCTGGGTGTGGCGATTACGCGCGTCCGCTGGCTCGAAACACCGGTACTCGCGCTCGCTGGTATCATCCAAACCATACCCAGCCTAGCCCTGCTCGCAATCATGGTGCCACTACTGGCATCGCTGCAGCTGCAAAGCATCGGATTTCTCCCGGCGTTCGTCGGGCTAACCCTCTACGGGGTATTGCCGATCCTCAGAAATACCGTCACCGGTATCGCCGGCGTCAACCCGGCGCAACGCGAAGCGGCCCGCGCAGTGGGCATGACGGAGGCGCAGCAGCTGCGTCGCGTCGAACTGCCGCTGGCCCTGCCAGTGATTATCGCCGGCCTTAGGACCGCGACCGTATGGACGGTGGGCATCGCGACCCTATCGACTCCGGTAGGCGCGACCAGTCTCGGCAACTACATCTTTAGCGGCCTGCAGACGAGAAACTATGCCGCCGTTCTAGTTGGCTGCGTCGCAGCCGCGGTTTTGGCGTTGCTCCTCGATAGCCTGGTGCGAGGTCTTGAAATCGGCATCAGAACGCGCAGGCGAAGGTTCATCGGCACAGTTGGTACTACCATCGCGATTTTGTATCTCTACACAGGATTCACGCTAGCCGCGACACTGCTCCCACGCGATCATCCGACCATAACGATCGGAGCGAAAGGGTTCACGGAACAATACGTGCTGGCCGAGTTGCTGGGCCAGTGGGTGGAACGTGAAACCGGCCATCCCACCAGCCAGATGCAGTCGCTCGGGTCCATGGTGGCATTTGACGCCCTGGTGGCGGGAGATATCGACGTTCTCGTCGACTATACGGGCACGCTGTGGGCCAATGTCCTGAAACGCACAACCACGGGCATAAACCGAGAGGTAGTACTCGCGGAGGTCAGCGCTTTCCTCTTCGACCAACACGGAATCCAAGTCGTGGCCACGCTCGGGTTCGAAAACGCTTACGCCGTCGCCGCCCGCGCCCAAGACGCAGAGCGCATGCGGCTAACGCGTATCAGCGACCTCACTCCATTAGCGCCGACGCTTTCAATGGCCGGTGATTTTGAATTCTTCTCCAGGCCCGAGTGGGTCGCCATACGCGACGCCTACGAACTGACGTTCGACGCGCAGCGCTCGATGGATGCGGGTTTGATGTATCAGGCGGTGGCCGAAGGAGCAGTCGACCTCATCAGTGCGTATACCACGGACGGCCGGATCACCGCTTACGATTTGCGTGTGTTGGAGGACGATCGCGGGGCGATTCCACCGTATGATGCGGTGGTGCTGGTCAGCGCCAAGCTCTCGCGAGAGCGGCCAGACGTCGTCTCCACGCTAAGCCGGTTGCAAGGCACGATAGACGTGGAATCGATGAGGCGAATGAACCTTCTGGTCGACGAACAGGGCGTCGACCCTAGTACAGTCGCGGCCGGATTCATCACCACCCTCTCTGCCGACCGTTGAGAGAACAGCGACACGCGTGACCGCAAATGACACCGGGAG
>DQEK01000156.1 GCA_003533545.1 Acidobacteriota bacterium
TCGCTTCCAGGACAGGGCCAACCATCATCGCGCGAGGATCGAGGCGTCGGAGCACGGTCGGCAACCGGCCACAGTCACAAGCCGAGGCCGGAGGCGGCTCAGCGAAACGCCGGGCAACAACGGACCAATATCTCGGTGGCAGCGCCGGGAGCGTCTGTGGCCTTAACGACAGCAGGCAGCACCGCTCCGGCAAAGGCGGGGATGGTGCGATAAGTGCTAGCTCTCGATTAGGCGGACCTCACCGGCTCGTGGGCCTTTGCCTGATTCTTCGGTCGTGAACTCAACCCGCTGTCCCTCCCGAAGCAACTCAAACACCGCTCCGCGCACCGCACTACGATGGAAGAAATGCTCGATTCCCCCCTCGTCGCGGATGAATCCGAATCCCTTGTCGATCAACAAACGCGCAATAGTCCCGCTGGCCATACCCTAGTCCTCCGATACCCGAACCAAGGCGGACACGTCTCCCTACACGACCGAACGCCGTATGAGACCTGTCTCACCTAGAGAAGGGTCAGTCTAGTGAGGTTCGTCCGTGGAAGTCAAGCCTTTGGTCCGGTCCTGCAGCGTGGCAGCGGTGGACTGATGGTAGGCTGTTCTCGGTGGTTGCTGGAGCGGATGCCCCGGGAAAATGCACCCCCTGAGCAGGGCGGGCCTGCCTCAAGAGGTGTTCTAGCGCTCTCGGTAGTGGAAACCGGGCTACTCGGGCTGAAGGTTTGGTTGCTCGGGAGGTGACCGGGTCGGTTCTACCGGTGCTGCGACCTATTGCTCGGTTGCTGGAGCCTTCGCTTTGGGTTTGGGAGCCGGCTTGACCGGCGGATACGTGGTCCAGAAGTGCCGACTGCACTGCGGGCACTCCCAGAACTGCTGCGGCGGCCACGGGTCTTCAGGTCCCGGGTCTTTCAGGTCCATTTGGCTACCGCACCGTTGGCAGCGCACGCTGACGTCTGGGTGGTCCATGGCGAGACAGATTGTAGTGTTCTGCCCAAGTGGTTCGCAATAGCATTCCGATGTTTGGTACGCGAAAAAAGCGGACATCATGATTCCAGGTGTGATTCTGGCGGGTGGGGCGTCTTCTCGGATGGGTGGGTATCCCAAGGCGCTGCTTCCAACCGGGCACGGTGACGAGACGTTTCTCGGTCGTATTGCGGCCACGCTGCGAGCGGGCGGGGCTGATGACGTCTTGGTGGTGACCGGGTATCACGACAAATCGATCGGGGCACTTGTGGAGCGGCTCCCGACGCTGGTGCGGGTGCTACGCAACCCGACGCCGGAGCAAGGTCAGCTGTCGTCGTTGTTGGTGGCCCTGCGGGCGATTGATCACCCTGGCGTTCGGGCCATGCTCGTCACTCTTGTCGACCTTCCTCTCGTGTCGGTGCCGACGGTACGGGCGGTGATCGACGGCTATCGTCGGACGGCCGCCCCTGTGGTGAGGCCAGAGCGTAAAGGGTGTCACGGGCACCCTGTCTTGTTCGATCGTTCACTGTTTCCGGAATTGCTAGCCGCGGACCCCCAACACGGCGCGAAATCCGTGGTGCGCGCCCATGCCGCCGAGGGGATTGAAATTTCCAGTGACGACACCGGGGCTTTCGCCGACGTCGACACGCCAGACGATTACGAGCGGGCCTTCGGGCGTCCCCTACCCCCCCTCAATCCTTAGGTGAGGTTCCGTTCAGGCGTCTGAGGTGCCACCACGAACCACGCGGGGCGCCGACAACTCAGGAAGATGGAGGAAGAGGGTGGTGGACCAGACGGGGGTCGAACCCGTGACCTCGTGAATGCCATTCACGCGCGCTCCCAACTGCGCCACTGGCCCATCATTTCTATTCTATGTCTGCAATCCTCTTTCCATCAATCGACGGAGCATGCGGCGCTGGGCGACGGGGGTCTAGTATTCCGAGAACATTCTCTGGATTACGTCGCGGTCGTCAGACACTGTTAACGCCAGCATCAGTAGTACTCGTGCCTTGACCGGGGCCAGGTCCTCGCCAGCAATGCGACGGGGTCTTCGGCTCTCCGCGCGGGTGGCTGGGCTCTCCTCGGGCTCGGTCGAGACACGCTGTGGGGCAATGCGACCTCCCCCGGTTCGCGACGTCATGACGACAGAGACGCCCTTTTCTGATGCGTATGCGATGGCATCACGCTGCCCGGCGCTCGTCGATCCGGCTCCGGCCCCAGCAATGACGACGCCATCGGCCCCTCGGTCGACGGCGGTGCGGATCAGATCCCCGGACGCTCCCTGGTAGGCCATAACGATTTCAACCCTTGGGAGGCGTGAGATCCGTTCAATGTCGAACTCTGTGGTGGTGGTGTGCCGTCGATCCAGTCGACGATAGTAGATGACACGGTCCCTGGCGGTCGCTCCTAGGGCACCGTTGTTACGAGATTGGAACGCTTGGAGGTGCAGCGCGTCGGTCTTGGTGACCTCACGTGCGGAATTAATCTCATTGTTGAAGACGACAAGGACACCGCGTCCGGGCGACTCGGCGTCGCCAGCGACTCGCAGCGCTTGCCGAAGGTTCGCTGCGCCATCGTACCCTAACGCGCCCGGACGGCGCATAGCCCCAACGACAACGACGGGCCGAGCGTGTCGTACCGTAAGGTGCAGGAAGTAGGCGAGTTCCTCCAGGGTGTCTGTCCCGCTCGTTACTACGATGCCGGCTAAGGCTGGGTCAGTTTGAAACACCTGATTGATGCGGCGCGCGAGCTGGAGCCACTGGTCGAGGGTCAGCGCACTGCTCGGAATATTGGCGAATTCCTCTGGTTCGGCTTCCAGGAGATCTTCGAGGTCAGGAACTGAGGCCAGCAACTCAACGGCAGAGAGTCGACCGCCCGGACGGTTGGATATCGTGCCGCCGGTGGTGATCAAGCGTACGCGCGACTGCTCCGCAACCGCTTCCTGGACGGGCGTCCAAACCAGCGCGGCGATTAACGTGAGCCCGACAATTACACCGCGGTGTCGCATGATTCGCTACTGTTCCGGTTTGCCACGTGCCCCGTCGACAAGCAACGGCGCGCGAACCAGTACTATACTGGAATTGTCGACGATTGATGGGCGAGGGTCAGCCAGTCGCTCAGCTGCTGCACGGCCTGTTCAGGTGTGCTGCCGTAGAATGGCATCAGTGCTGTAGAACCACCGGAAGCACTGACCAGGTAAGCACGCCAGCGGTCCGGATCGACCAGCATGGCTTCGATCTGGTACGTGCGGCCGTTGATGGTTTCTTCGATGCGGTGGACGGTCACAAGTCGGCTGTCGGCGCTGCTGAGTTGACGAGAAGACGTTGAGGATTCTAGCTACTTGTGCGATGTGATCAAAGCGAAGGAAGTGACGAAGACGAGTCCACAGGGTCTTAGGTCCCGCAATCGCGAACGATTCCCTTCCAGAAAAAATTTTGTTCGACATTGGATCCACAGGGCATGCACACCTCACCCACATGTTTTCCACAGGTCGGCGCTGTTCGGTTCGTCACCTTACGCACAGAAGGGTCGCTGGACGGGTTACACTCGCGGGATACGTGAGTCCCCAGACATTTGACCAGCCGTGATCACGCCTCGACAAACGCGGTTGTTGAACGTTCCCGACCTCGCGACCTTTCAAAAGACCATTGGGACGTGTCTCGGCGACACCGGTCCGTGGAATCGCCGTTCGACGGTCGTGCTCGTTTCGTCACATGGTGCGGCTGATCAACTGCGATGGACCTTGGAGCAGCAGACCCTCGTCGCCGGGACGGCGCTGGCGTTACCGAGGCTCCTCACCCGAGATGGGTTGTACAGTGAGTTACATCGGAGAGCGCACGACCCGCCGCCGCTACTGAAGGCTGTGGAGCGGCTGGTTTGTGGTTGGGCCGCCGCAAACGACGCTATTGCCTCGGGGGTCGAACCACCCTTTCGGCTCAGACCCGGTCTGGTCAGCCAGTTCCTTACTCTCTACGACGAGCTGCGACGCCGCCACCGGTCGGTGGATGCTTTTGAACGTCTGCTGGTGGCAGAGCTTGAACCGAACGCCGAATTTGACCGGGGCGCGAGGCGTTTGTTACGTCAGACCAGGTTTCTGGCGGCGATGTTCAGGGCATACGAGCGGCGAGTGGCCTTGAGTGGCCAGCTCGACGAGCACGGACTACGGGAACTGGTGATTGACCGTGGGCTCCGCCGGCCGCTCCATCACGTCGTGGTCACTGTACCGGACCGCGCAGCCGGTCCGGATGGATTGTGGTCGGGTGATTACGACCTGCTGGCACGTCTGCCAGACGTGGTTCGGATTGATCTTGTCGCAACAAGCGGCATGCTTGCGGCGGGAATGCGAGAACGATTGAACGACCTGTTACCCGGGGTTAATGAGACCCGGCTTGAGTCGTCCAGGTCGGGTCGTCCGCGACTTGTGGTACCGGCGGACGGGGCAGGGCGTCGCTATTTCACC
>DQEK01000266.1 GCA_003533545.1 Acidobacteriota bacterium
ATGGACGACACCCACTACAACATCCCAGACTCGAAAGTCGATCGGATCGCAGCGGTCTACCGACCCACTGGGCCCAGCAACACCATCGAGCTATTCCGCGCCGCAACGCCAAGACCCCCGACACGCTACTTCGGCGGGCAGGCCGGCCTCAACTCGACGGCCGCCGACTACTTCCGGTTCCACCAGATGATGCTGAACGGTGGCGAGCTTGACGGAGTGCGACTCCTGAGCCCGCGTACGGTCAGTTTAATGGCGAGTAATCACGTCGGCGACAAGCTCGTCTACGTGCGGGGACCGGGATACGGGTTCGGGCTAGGCTACGGCATCGTGATGGACCCTGGTCAAGCAACCGATCACCTGTCGCCTGGCAGCTTCCTCTGGGGCGGCGCCTGGGGCACAGTGGCCTGGATAGACCCGGTTGAGGACATGCTCGGCATTTTGATGATGCAGATCACCTCCTACCGGCACCTGACCGTCCGACAGGACTTCTCCACCGTCGCCTCGCAAGCGATCATCGAGACGAATCGACATAACCCGCCGACAGTGATGGGATACAAGAGTCTCTACTAGGCTCCAGGTAAAACAAGGAAGGCCACACCTCACTTTTCGGGTGACGCGACCCTTCGTCGTGGCCGTGCGTGAGGCCGGAGTACTAACCGGGCGCGAACGTCGACGTCAGTTGCGGGGGCTCAACGCAAGCATGCGACCCTTCAGCATCTTGCGCACAAACTGAACCAGCCGTTGATCTGCCGGCTCCACCTGATCGCCGAAACGCTCACGTAAACGCGGCACGATCTCGGCCAGCGACGTCCCGCCGTCGCACGCTTTCCAGATCAATGAGCCGACATCGTCAAGGCGGATGCGGTAGTGCGGGTCCCGTAACAGACCCGCGAGCCAACGGCCCAGCCGGCCGGTGCCCAGCCGCGGACGCAAGAGCACACATCGACCATCTTCCTCCCGCCAGTCAAGCAGCCGGCGTGGACGAACGGCCACGAGATCGAGCACGGTGAGGGCTTGTTTCACGAATGTAGGGCACCCATCCGGCCTAGACACTGAACGGCCGCGTCAACGTGGAGGAGGTTCGGAAGCGCCGTCTCCACCGCTGGCTCCAAGGGGGACGGTAACCAACATGTAGTAGAGCAAGACAAACACAAGGCCTCCGAGCACTGTGCTCTGCGCAATGGCGGGTAGAACCCGGTCAATCCCAAAACTGGTCGCTCCGAGTACCACGAAGGCCAAGACCACCGCCATTAGCGCTTCGCCAGCGATGAAGCCGGAGGACAGAAGGACGCCGGTGTTGGTAGCCCTGGTGAGGGCAGCCTCGTTAGCCCCTCGTGCGGTCATCGACCTCGACAGCATCCAGGCCATCAGCCCGCCAACAAAAATAGCCGATGTCGACGAGAACGGTAGATACATCCCAACTGCGATCAACATCGGGGACGGGGAGCTGATAAGAATGAGCCCCAACGCCAGAAACATGCCGGTCACGACTAGTGGCCAGGCCATCTCACCCCCGACAATGCCCCGCGCCATCAGCGCCATCAGCCCCGCCTGTGGAGCGGGCAGCTCGGCGCTGCCGATCTCGTACACCCGGTCCATCGCAATCATCGGCCAGATCAGCACGACCGCGGCGACCAGGACCCCAATGATCTCGGCGACCTCCATCTTCCACGGGGTCCCACCGAGAATGTGTCCGACTTTAAGATCTTGCAACATGTCACCGGCAATCCCGGCCGCACAACACACCACACCCGCCACGCCGAGTACACCCAAGATGCCTGGGTTGCCGGTCACGCCAAGCCCCACCATCAAGATCGCCGCAATCAGGAGGGTGCTTAGCGTAAGCCCACTGATGGGATTGTTTGAGCTGCCAAGCAATCCCACGAGATAGCCGGCTACCGCCGCAAACAGGAATCCGAGAGTGACCATGACGATCGTCAGCAGGACAGCCCCCGGCAGACTCCCACTAAAGAACCAATACAACCCCAGCAACGGCACCGATAACACGGCGATGCCTGTGCCAACCTTCATGAAGTCAAGGTCCAAGTTATGGCGGCTGACATCACCACCGCCGCTCTGGGCCTTCTTGATATCGGTGAACGCGCGACCGATGCCCTCGACGAGCGACGTCCGCAGTTTGAACAATGTGTAGAAGGCAGCGACGATCATGGTGCCCACTGCCAGCGGGCGAACCTGCTTCAACCAGACTTCGGTGCTTAACTCAACGAACTCCGCCGCACCAGAAGCCCCGGCCGCCATATCCGGGTTCAGAAAAAGCCCCAATGGCACGAGTAAGAGCCATCCCATTACAGCCCCGGCGAACAGCGTCGACGAAATCGCCGGCCCGACGATAAACCCGACTCCCACCAAAGCCGGCGAGGCGGCCGGCGACTGGAGGATGAACCCACCGACATAGCTAACCTGCTGGCCAAGCATGTCTATGCTGGACCGACCCAAATTCACGAACGTCGTGGCAGAACTCGAGACGATCTGCACGCCATTTGAGTTTTTGACTAGCTCCCACGCAGCAGCTACGCCCATCGCCTGAAACACGTATTTGGCTCCCGTCTGTCCGCCTTGGCCTGCTTTGACCAATTCCGCCGCAGCTACGCTTTCCGGGAAGGGCAGGTCCGCTTCGACCACCATGGTGCGACGCAGCACAATAATGAAGAGCACGCCCAGGAGGCCGCCGACGAGCATGATGGCCGTACTTTCCCAGTAGCGCAGCTCATCCCAGACGCCGCTGATAATAAAGGCAGGGATCGTGAAGATCGCGCCGGCCACCAGCGCCTCGCCCACAGAGGCGGTGGTTCGAGAAATGTTCTCTTCGAGTACCGAGCCGCCCAGCGCCCGGAGCGCGGCCATAGCGACCACCGCCGCTGGAAACGTCGCGGCGACGGTCAATCCCGCTCGCATGCCCAGATACGCGTTCGCCGCACCGAGGACAACCGCCATCAGCACACCGAGCGCAACTGCGCGAAACGTGAGCTCGGGGAGGTCGGTGTCCTCAGCCACGAAAGGCACAAAGTCAGATTCTGGTTTGTCGGGTGTACTCATAATCGGTGTGACTCCTGGCTGGCCTTTATAAGCGGAACCAGCCCGAGACGCAACCGTCTCGTCTTGTCAGGTCGCGAGGAGCGATGCTACGCTCGCGGTGATTGCCTGGTCCGTGGGGAGTGATGTCGGGGCACACTCCGTCCGACAAGTAACAGGAAAACGGACACCGATGACACGTCGTATGACTTCGACCACGAGCACTCGGCTCGACCGGCTTCCGGCCACGGCCGGCGCGGCAGCACCCCCGGTCCGCCTAATACGGGACATTTACGCTGAACAACGGATGCTCGGACAACCGGTGCTCTCCATCGAACTCTTCCCACCCAAAACGCCGAAGGGGAACGCATTGCTCTTTGAGCACGCCCTACCGGCCCTGCGTGATCTGGAGCCAGATTTCTACTCGGTGACATATGGCGCTGGCGGCAGCACACGGGACAGGACGATTGCTATCGTCGACCGCATCCAGCGCGAACATCAGACCACCACGATGGCGCATCTAACATGCATCAGCACGTCGCGCGCCGACATCGAGCACTTCCTACTTGATGCACGAAAGAGAGGCATTCGTAACATTCTGGCATTACGCGGTGACCCGCCGCTCGACAACGGTGGCCCAGTCGAACGCGGATTCGAATATTCGTATCAGTTGGTAGAGTTCATCAAGGCAATTGGCGGGTTTTCGATCGGAACCGCCGGATTTCCGGAGAGCCACATCGCCTGCACGGAGGGCAAGCACGTCGATTGGCAGCGTCTGAAAGCCAAGATCGACCGAGGTGCCGATTTCGTACTCACCCAACTGTTCTTCGACAACGACGATTACTTCGCGTTCCGCGACTACCTGACAGAAACGCTCGGTGTCTCCGTCCCCATCACACCCGGGATTCTGCCCATCCTCTCCACCGACCAAATCAGACGGTTCACATCCCTCTGCGGCGCCACACTACCGGCAGCGGTCTCAGCAAAATTGGATGCGTACGGAAACGACGCCGCGGCTGTGGGAGAGTTCGGTGTTGAGTTCGCAACTCGTCAGTGCGAGGCACTGCTTGCTGGCGGCGCACCGGGGCTGCATTTTTACTCGCTCAACAAGCCGCACGCACCCACCAGAATCATCGGGAATCTCGGCCTACGCGGCTAGCTCCTGCCCGGCCAGCCAGTGACAACACGTAGAGGAATACGGCCAGTTCTACAGCTAGGAACGTTCGATCCACTCAACGAACTTCGAGCCGTTCGCCGCATCCACAATCATTACCCGCAGCACGCGAGCATTCTCGTGAATCAGTGCCTTAGTGGCGTCACGCGCCGCATCGACAGTCGCGTAACTCGCGTAGGTTAGCGTGGAGTTCACGGCACCCCCACGCACCGTCGGAATCAACTTAAACATGGTCGACACTTCCCAATCTCAATTTTCGGCGAGCCATACACGACCCGCCAGCATCTGACGGCTGCGATCATATCGCGTCTTTCAGCTCGGCGAACTCGGACCATCACAGTCACTCGAATTCCGTACTCACAGGCCACTGGCGGCGTCCCAAACTGGTCCCGACCGCAAGTTGCAGCACCTCGTCGTAGCTGGCGATTCCACTCGAAACGCGATTTGCCCTCAGATACTGATCATTGAGCCGTCGTGCGCCCTGGCGGACGGCAGGTATGGTGTGACTAAGACGAACCCGCACGGCATTAAAATCAGCC
>DQEK01000027.1 GCA_003533545.1 Acidobacteriota bacterium
GACGCAACCGTTCCCGGTGAAGCCCGAGCCGTTAACCCAGAACACGATCTCCCGCGACAATCTCTACAAGGGTGAGCTTGAGCATCAGGCCTATTGCGAACGTCTGGTCGACGACAACAACATGAAGCTGGGTGGGCCCTACATGCCGATCACCCCCAACCAGTACAGTATTTCCCCGCCGGGACCGGCGGGCGGCATCAACTACTGGGGACCGTCCTACGATCCCGAGCTTAATCTGTTCGTGTCGAACACCACCAATCTGTTCCAGCCGATGCGGCTCGTCCAGCGGCCGAACGGCACGTGGGTCAACTCCGGTCCGCTCGCCGGTGTGCGTCGGTTCGGCGACCCAGACAGGCGTCTGCCGTGCGGGCCGACACCATGGGGCGAACTCGTAGCGGTCGATATGGATTCCGGCGACATCGCCTATCGCCAGACGCTTGGCGTTTCCGACATGCTGCCGTCGGGTATGCAGGACACCGGCCGTCCCAGTACCGGCGGCGTCGTGCTGACCGCCAGCGGTCTCACCTTTGTGGGCGGTACCGATGATTATAGGTTTCGCGCATTTCGGACCGCGACCGGCGAACAGTTGTGGGAGCTCAGATTGCCGTCGTCGGTTGAAACGACGCCCATCACATACCTCGGAGCCGATGGGCGGCAATTCGTCACCGTGGTGAGCACCGGTGGTGGACTCACCGGGTCTGAGGTCACCAATGATGAGATTATCGCCTTCGCCTTGCCGAGGAATTGACGTCGACCAAACGGAGGGCGCTCAAGACACTGGTCACCCGCGTGAGCCGTAACCCCGCGTTGAAGCCCCTGCCAGCCAGCGGTAGGATCGGCGGGTATCCAGGTTTTCTTATTGCCGTAGCACTCGGCTCATAGGGGGGCAGACTCATGACGTACTCTGCAATCAACCGGCGAGACGCCGTCAAGCTCGCAGCTGGCGGTGTCCTTGCCGTCGTGGCCGGCAGCTGCCGATCCTCGGAGGGACCGAGTGCCTCACGGGGGCCAGACACGGTCGCGACGCTTCGGGACCCGATGCATTACTCGTCGGTTCGGTCATTGGCATCGGCCATTCGTGACGGGCGCGTGTCATCCGTTGAGTTTGTCGAGGCCTGCTTGGCTAGGATCGACGCGGTGAACCCCGCGCTAAACGCGGTCGTGCAGTTGCGAGCCGAGGAGGCGCGAGCGGAGGCGCGGCGGGCCGACGATGCGGTCGCGCGTGGTGAGCCGCTGGGACCGCTCCACGGCGTGCCCGTGACGATCAAGGATTCCCTCGATACCGCCGGGATGATCACGACGGGCGGTTCGATGGGCCGTGCGGCGTTCGTACCCGAGCGAGACGCCACCGTCGTCCGCCGCGTGAAAGCTGCTGGCGCGATCCTTCTCGGCAAGACCAACACACCAGAGCTCACGCTTTCCTTCGAGACGGACAACTTGGTATACGGCCGGACCAATAATCCTTGGGATGTCACCCGCACGTCTGGGGGCAGCAGCGGTGGGGCCGCTGCGATTGTCGCTTGCGGGGGCGCGGCGTTCGACATCGGAAGCGATTACGGCGGCAGCATCCGGCTGCCTGCTCACTTCAACGGAATCGCCGGGATCAAGCCGACCCACGGGCGTGTGCCTCGCACCGGGCACATCTTCCCGTTTGGGGGCACGCACGACGCGTTCCAGCAGCTCGGCCCGTTAGGGAGGCACGTGGACGACCTGGTCCTCTTACTGCCGATTCTCGCCGGACCAGACAACGTCGACCCGGCCATCGTGCCGATGCCACTTGGAGAACCGGGCGCCGTCGATTTGAGCACGCTCCGGGTCGGCTTCCACGTCGACAACGGCATCCGGACGCCGACTCCGGAAATCCAGGCGGTCGTGCGCGCCGCGGCCGGTGTCATGTCTGAGGTCGGCGCTCGTGTCGACGAGTCGCGTCCAGACGGGATCGAGGAATCGTTTGCGCTCAACAGGCAGGTCTTCGGTGCCGATGGTCGAGCCGCCGTCCGGCGGCTCCTGCGTGAGGCGGGGACCACCGAGGCATCGATCGCGACCGAGGGCCCGGGGTTGTCGGCCATCGAACTGGATCAACTGTTGGCCGATTGGTACGGTTTGCGGAGTCGGATGCACCGGTATCTCGAGAATCACGACGTGATCCTTAGTCCGGTCAACGGCAAGCCGGCGATTCCCCACGGCGCCACTGACCTCCCTGATTACAGCTACACGATGACCTACAACCTGACCGGTTGGCCTGGGGCGGTGGTGCGAGGCGGAACTTCGCCCGAGGGGCTGCCGATCGGCGTACAGGTCGTTGCTGCTCCTGCAAGAGAGGACATCGCGCTTGCCGTCGCGGCCCACTTAGAGTCTGAACTTGGCGGGTTCGAGCCACCCCCTCTATAGGTTGAACGAGAGCTCGCCAGATTCATCACACCCCGCGTATCAACCTCTTATGCCAAGCTTTATTGATACACGGAAAGCAGGCCGGTCCTACCGCTGGCTAGCAGGAGGCCCAATGCGGGAGTCGGACCCCTCGCATTGAATGCTCTGCTAGCCAGCGGTAGGATCAGCGCCTGCGTCGCATCGTCGTGCTCTGAGAGAAGCGCGATTGTGTTTGAGAGCCCCTTCACGTAATGGAGTAAACGATGAGCCTTCTAGTGAATCTGCAGTTGAAGGTTAAGCCCGGCCAAGTCCCTGACCTTCTCGAGACCTTTAAAGGAATACTGCCCGGCACCCGCGCCTATGAGGGATGTCGCTGGGTAAAACTGGTTGCCAACGTCGAAGGCGAGAACATCCTGGAGGCAGTCTCGCAGTGGGATTCGAAAGACCACTACGAGGCCTACCTCAAGTGGCGGACCGAAACCGGCGTGCTTGGCGCTTTACTGGAGTTCTTGGACGAGGAACCGGTATTCCGCTTCTTACCTGTCGAGCAGGAATACTAGTGTGCCGCCCACGGTGGCAATTTATGGCCCAAGGCTGCAGGGTTGACCGTCGCGCAAGGCGATTGAATCAGAGACCGCCGACATGGGGCGGTTCCTTGACCGGAGATTGGAACCTGGCGATCCGCACGAACCACCCGACGGAAGACGAATGTTAAGGCTGCCCCTGCGGTTGCTGGCGGTCGCCCGAGGCGCTGCAGTGGCTTCGGTGGGTCTGCTTCCGCTCCTGGCATACGCCCAGACTGGTGCGCCTCCCAACGAGTGGCGCTTCTATGGCGGCGATCTGGGACACACGAAGTACTCGCCGCTC
>DQEK01000181.1:0-1428 GCA_003533545.1 Acidobacteriota bacterium
TCGCGCGGTTAGCGGAAGGCAACGACCACCTCATGAATCGGGGGAGTTACTACGGGAGGGCATGATGGAACGAACGTTCGTTTGGATCGTCTCGGCAGTCATTGGGCTCTTTGGCGTGTTCTATCTCGTGTCGCCGACCACACTGACAGCGTCGGCTGGAATATCGTCTGACGCGAGCGGTCTCACCGATGTTCGAGCCACCTACGGGGGATTTCAAATCGGGATCGCAATGTTCCTCGCCTGGTGCACCCGCGCCCACGTGTCACTGGCATTGCTCTTGACGACGTTCGTGATCGGTGCCGTACTACTGAGCAGGGTGGTCGGTCTCTTGATGGACGGTAGTCTGACGTCGTTCCATTTGGGCGCGTTGATTTTTGAAGTACCGACCACCGCACTGGCACTGTGGCTCTACTCGCGGTCATCGAACGCCTAGGGCCTGCCGGTGATGAACGTGCCGTCGGTTAACTCCTGATAGGCCCGACGCAGTTCCTCTGCTGTGTTCATCACGATGGGGCCGCGCCACGCCACCGGCTCCTCGAGTGGGGGTCCCGATATCAGGAGAAACCGGATACCCTTCTCCCCGGACCGCACGGTCACCTCATCACCTGCGTCGAAGAGGACGAGCGACCGGTTGGTTGCCTCGTAGGCCGGTTTTGCATCCGGTTGGCTTGCATCCTCGGTTAGGACGGCGCGGGGTGCCGAGGCGTCGCGGAATGTGCCGGAGCCGGCAAACACGTAGGCAAAGACGTGGTGCGTTCGGGGGACCGGGATCTGTCGACGAGTATCGGGTGGGACTGACACGTCGAGATAGCGTGGGTCGGTCGCCACCCCCTCGACCGGTCCCCGGCGGCCCCAAAACTCGCCGCAGACAACTCGCACGCGGGTTCCGTCGTCCTCAGTTACCTCCGGTACGTCTGCTGCCGTAATGTCCTGGTAGCAGGGTGCCGTCATCTTATGCGAGGAGGGTAGGTTGGCCCAGAGCTGGAACCCGTGCATCCGGCCGTCGGCGTCACCCTTCGGCATTTCTTGGTGCAAGATCCCACTTCCTGCGGTCATCCACTGCACGTCCCCAGCTGCGAGGGTTCCCTGGTTGCCGAGGCTGTCCCCGTGGTCAACTGTTCCGGCGAGGACGTATGTGATGGTCTCGATGCCTCGGTGGGGGTGCCACGGGAAACCCGCGCGGTAGTGATCCGGTGTGTCGTTTCGAAAATCGTCGAACAGTAAGAACGGGTCAAACTCAGCTGTGTTGCCGAAACCGAATGCCCGTTCAAGCCGAACGCCGGCGCCTTCCAGGGTCGGCGTGGTCGTCGTGACGGATCTCGTCGGACGTATCGACATCGGAACTTTTAGCGACTATTCAATCGATAGGGGTCGTGCCTGCCACTGGAGCACCCTTGCTTCGGACGGTCTGGCGGTCAGCCGAGGGGG
>DQEK01000181.1:1821-5582 GCA_003533545.1 Acidobacteriota bacterium
CGCCTGGAGACCACTACGTGAACATGCCGAAGGTCTTGAACTTGTCTCCCAGCACGTGCTCGGACTTCGAGTACCCGAGGAACTCCTCGATCAGCGTGGCGTAGACCCGTCGGAAGTCAGTCGTGTGCTGCAGGTTGTCACCGAGTACGAGGTCCGTGAGGCTGGGCGGGGTACTGTACTGACCGCCGGTGATCCCGCCACCCAGCACAAAGGACACGTTGGCCGTGCCGTGGTCGGTGCCAAGGCTGGTGTTTTCCGGAACGCGTCGTCCAAATTCGCTGTGGATGAAAAGAGCCACTTCGTCCTGCTTGCCGATCCGTTTCATCTCTTCGAAGAATCCCCAGACGGCATCGGAGCAGTACTGGACCTGCCGGTCGTGCGGACTTTCCTGGTTCACGTGGGTGTCGAAGAGGCTGTTACGGAGCCGCACATAGTAGAGCCGCGCGGGGAAGTCGTTCTCGATGAGTGCCACGACTCTGTCGAGGTCGAGCAGGCGCAGGTCGGAGTTACGTGTGGTGTTGTAGTTTTCCCAGGCTTGCCGAACGAGTGCTGAAGCTTCCCGGGCGCTCTGGTTCACGTCGAGGAGGAATTTATGGGTGTCGCTGCGGGCGGGCTGTCCGTTGCCGAGTTGCTCGACGTATGAGCGCTGCGGGTGGAACAGGTCTCGGCGGAATCCACTCGGATCCTCAAAGACCACGGGCACGTGGTCCCGGGCGCGTACCGCTAGCGACTGTGTCGAAGAGATGTTAACCAGAAAGTTGGGAGTGCCGGTCGGGTCGAGGGCGTCGGCCGTCCGACCATACCATCCGTACGGTTCCCCGCTGTTGGGGGCCCCTGTGTGCCAGTAGGAACTAGAGGCAAAATGAGAGAACGACGGTTGGTCGTAGCCGGCGCCGTGAATGACCGCGGCGTTACCCTCGTCCCACAGGCGGTGCATGCCGAGCATGGACCTCTGGAAACCGAAGTGGTCGTCGACCTTGATGACGTTTGATTCCGGGACACCAATATTTGGGCGGTGCCGGTAGAGCGCATCGTCTCCGTAGGGCACGAACGTGCTCAAACCGTCATACCCGCCGAACCACTCGAACACCACGAGAATTTTTCCCTCGGTCGCGGCCAGTGCGGTCGATGTTGCCTCGAACATCGGCGGCAATGGACTGACGCCACCGAGGATTCCCAGGCCGATACCTTGCGCACCGATCTTGAGCGCCTGGCGCCGGGAGACACCACTCTGATCGCACAGCTTCTTGCCACGGGATGACATCGTCATAGTGATTCTCCAGACAGCCTAATCGATCTGATACTCCGGCGTGCTCATGATGAGATGCGTCACCATGCGGAGAGGGTCCTCTAGATAAGTGTTGGCGCGAGCCAGGTCCGTGGTTCCGAGCTCGTCGCCGAGTAGTTCCACAAGCCCGTCACGTAGATCGGGTGAGATCGGCATTCGAAGGAATCGACCCAACAGGTAGTCGACCGCCTCACTGGTGGTGGCCGCGCCTGCAGCAAGCACCGTCCGAGTCAGGTCGATCCGGGCCGCTCCGCGCGGCGTCGGGATCAGCTTGCGCACCGCTTCGGCCCACGCGCGGTAGCCGGACACGCGCGTGTTGAACAACTCGTCCCGCTCTCGATTCGCCATGTTGAACGCTGTCATCTCGGCCGTCTCATCTTCGAGTGCGATCGCCGTTGTGAAGTTCTGACCGTTCCGTAGGCGTTCCCCTACGGTTCCGTCGCCACCCCGAGACAGAAAATTCGGGTCACGGAACGCGATGACGTTCGGAAACAGGTAGTCAAATGCAACATTTCCCCGCTCTTGGAGCATGGCAGGGGTGATCCAAGACTGACCCTGGGCCCAGCCGGCTACCGACGGTGGATTTAGCAGGTGCTGCCCTAACGCGATGGTGGTGCTGTTGAAATCGGGAACCCCCGGTACATCCTCCGCGCCAAGTTGCTTCAGCATCGCGATGACATGCTCAACCGGTCCCTTGATGTGGGCGCCATATGTCGCCTCGCTGTAAAAGTCTCGAGACAAAAAAATGGCCGTCAGTAGCGGTCGCAGCTCGTAGTCGTTGTCCCGGAAAATCGCGCCGAGCTCCTTCTGGAGGGTCTCAGGCAGATCATCGCGTGCGAAGAAGCGGTAGAGCTTGCCGGCAATGTACTCGGCGGTGACTGGTTGCTCCAGAATGATGTCGAGCACGTCCACGCCATCGAAGTTTCCAGTGCGCCCCAGAAAGGTCTTTTCGCCGTCATCATGCTGCGACGCGTTGACGACGAAGTCGAGGTTGTCGAAGTTCCAGCCGGTAAACGCGCGCGCAGCCTCGCGGACGTCCTGCTCGGTGTAGTTGCCGATGCCCATGGAGAAGAGTTCCAGCAGCTCTCGGCCATAGTTCTCATTTATGCTGTCACCGTGGTTCTCATTGTTGTCCAGCCAGATAATCATGGCTGGGTCTCTGGAGAGTTCTAAAAGCAAGTCCTCAAAGCTTCCCAGACCGGATCGCCGGAACATGTCCACCTGGTTGAGCTGGGTGCGTGCCTGGTTCAACTTGGTGTAGCCGGTGGCGAACAGGCCATGCCAGAAGAGGGCGATCTTCTCCTCCATTGGACAGGCGGTGCTGATCATCCGGTACATCCAGTAGGCAGCTGAACCGGGCAGGTCGCGTAATTCCGACTGCTCCACGTGATAGCGGCGGATCAGGTCGTCCGGCATGTTGCCGGGGTCGGTGGGATTAAGCAGGGCATCCACGGCGCCTTTATACCCCATGGCCAGATACCCTTCCAATTCGTCACGGCTGGCGCCGAAACCGGCGCGCCGAAGCAGATGGGCCATCAGTGCGGTGTCGTTGCTTATCATCAATATCCTCGAGTGGACCAGGCTAGGTCTTTTAGGTTGAAGCTAAGACTGGAATATATCGAACTTCTCAAACTGTCCGTTGACGATGGGTGCGGCGTCCAGCCCCAGCCAATCTTCCAGGACGTTAGTGTAGGCGGAACGGAAGTCGTTGTTGGAACGCAGGTCGCCTTCGATCTGTTCGGCTTCGGCCAGAGAGGGGTATTCGCCGTACAACCCGCCGTTGACCGCGCCGCCGATTAGAAATGCCACGCCGGCGGAGCCGTGGTCGCTCCCGGAGGCGTTGTCCTTGATGCGGCGCCCAAACTCGGAGAAGATCA
Source organism: Acidobacteriota bacterium (assembly GCA_003533545.1). Taxonomy (GTDB): domain Bacteria; phylum Acidobacteriota; class Vicinamibacteria; order Vicinamibacterales; family UBA8438; genus DQEK01. The sequence goes on from DQEK01000181.1 coordinate 4,987, forward strand.
ATATCGTGGCGTCGTCTTCGGTGCCGTGTTCTTTCAGGTCGTCCATCAGGCAACCCACTGATCCGGCGACTTCGTTCCACAGCTTGGCATGGGTAGGCAGCTCGCCCGAGTGGGTGTCGAAGGGCCCGTGCTGGGTGTAGAGCACCTTGGCGCCTATGTTGGCGTGGAACACCTGTGATATGCTTTTCACGTCCTGGGCTAAGGTGTCTGGACCGTATTCTACAGAAGAGGAATACATGACCGGCGCAGTGCGGAGGATGTCTGCACCCTGCAGGGCGTCCTGGCCGGTCTGCCCCAGCATCTGCATCACCGGGTCTCGCCCGGCGGCCCCGCCGTACATCCTGGAGAATGCCTCCAGGGTGAACATGCGCAATTCCTCGTCCTGTACGTCTGGGAAAAGGCCGTAAGTTTCAAGGTCTCCGACCGAAGCGACGGACACGCCTGGACAACCCAGCGCCCTGGGAAGACCCCGGCCAAAGTTGACGGCGGTGAGCACGTTCTCGCCCAGGGGGTCTAGATCGCGGACCGCCCTCCCCAGCCAGCCCTCTTTACCGATAGCGTCGGGCTCTGCGGTGTGCCATATATCCATGGACCGG
>DQEK01000262.1 GCA_003533545.1 Acidobacteriota bacterium
TCGACTCGCCAATCATTGTCGGCACTCCTTCGGTCTACGAGTTCTCCACGGGTGGCATCCGGCACCGGTTGGTGAACGTCGGCGAGTCCGGCATCTGGGACGGTCCACGTTCAGCAACAGATGTGGAAAAAATCACCGAAGAAATGCACCGCCTGTGGCGTGACATACCGTATGACCAGTATCTGTTTCTCAACATGATTACCGAAGCCGGCGGGGGACTTGAACACCGAAACTCCGCGTTGTTGATGAGCAGCCGCTGGGACACCCAGGCTCCCCGCAGCTACCAACGCTGGCTCTCACTCGTCAGCCACGAGCTCTTTCATGCGTGGAATGTAAAGAAACTCCGTCCGACAGAGCTCGGACCGTTCGACTATGAGAACGAGGTGTACACCACAAGCCTGTGGATCGTCGAAGGCATCACATCGTACTACGACGACCTCATCGTTCGGCGAGCCGCGCTATCCACGACGGAGGACTACCTCGACGCCCTGTCGGCTCAAATTCGTACCTTGCAGCACACTCCGGGACGTAGCGTGCAGCCGGTCGCTCTAGCCTCGTACGACGCCTGGATCAAGTACTACCGAGCCGACGAAAACTCTACCAACACATCGGTCAGCTATTACACGAAAGGTGCGGTAGTGGCCTTTCTCCTCGACGCGCGGATCCGGGTAGCCACGGACGGCTTAAAATCACTGGATGATGTGATGCGACTGGCCTACGCTCGGTTCTCGGGCGAGCGCGGCTACACACCAGAAAATTTTCGTGAGACGGCGGAAGAAGTGGCCGGTATCGATCTCTCGGCCTGGTTCACACTCGCCCTAGACTCAACAGCCGAACTCGACTACACCGAGGCACTCGACTGGCTGGGCCTAGAGTTCTCGGATCCACCAGAAGAAGAAGAGGCGCGTGGATGGGTGGGGTTACTCACCCGCCCCACGAATGGACGATTGGTGGTCGCTCAGGTCAGACGCGACACGCCTGCGTTCTCCGCTGGCTTCAACGTTGACGATGAAATCCTAGCGATTGGCGACCACCGAGTACTGCCAGACGCTTGGAACGAACGAATCGCGCGCGCTTCCCCGGGTTCTACCCTCTCAGTCCTCGTTTCTCGACGCGGCGGCCTACGTCGTCTCTCCGTGGAAGTCGAGACCGACCCGACGTTCCGATGGGATCTTGTGCCGCTCGAAGAACCATCGGCCACCCAGGAGCAACGGCGAGAGGCATGGTTGACTGGACGGTGAAGAGCGCCCTTCGGTTTCCCGTGCTGGCCATAATGGCGGCTTCCTGCTCGCCCCCGGTCCCACCCTTGGTCGGCTCGGCAATGGCACACGAACACCGGAGCACACAGGCACAACCGATCCAGGCGCGCGACCGCATGCGGATGGTGGAACGACAGCTCGCGAACCGGGACATCCGTGACCCGCAAGTACTCGCCGCGATGGGCAAAGTGCCCCGCCATCGATTTGTTCCAGTCGAACAGCGACGTTCGGCCTACGAGGACCGCGCGCTGCCCATCGGATATCGGCAAACGATCTCCCAGCCATACATCGTGGCTTACATGACCCAAGCCCTCCAGATAACCCCGGACGCACGAGTGTTGGAGGTGGGTACCGGCTCTGGTTATCAAGCAGCAATCCTTAGCGAAGTGGCCGCCAAGGTCTATACGATAGAGATTGTGCCGGAATTGGCCAATCGGGCGCGCGAGACACTCTCGGAACTAGGTCACGCTAACGTAGAAGTACGACTAGGGGATGGTTATGAGGGCTGGGAAGACGAGGCGCCGTTCGATGCCATCATGGTCACCGCCGCACCTGACCATGTGCCTGCACCACTGATCGAACAGTTGGCGCCCGGCGGGCGACTGATCATTCCAGTAGGAGAGAACCGTCAGTCGCTCACCCTTGTCACTCGTACACCAACCGGCATCATCCGTAAGAACCTGCTACCAGTGCTGTTCGTACCCATGACGGGCCGGGCTGAGCGCTAACTTCCTCTACGACACCACCGCTATTGCCGGATTCAACGCCGCGATCGACACCTGCGCCGCCGTCCGCTCGGCGACATCGAGAAACGCGCGAGCCGCAACCGACTCGGGCTCGGTCATCACTATCGGGTTCCCTGTGTCACCCCCTTCGCGAACCGGCTGATAGATCGGAATGCGCCCAAGAAACGGCACACCCATGTCTTCGGCAGCCAATTCGCCGCCGCCCTTGCCAAAAATGTCGCTTTCGTGCTCGCAACTGGGACAAACAAAATGGCTCATGTTCTCCACCAGGCCGAGAGTCGGGACGTTCAGTTTCTTGTACATATTCACAGCTCGACGCGAATCCGCTACCGACACGACCTGTGGCGTCGTCACGACGACGGCGCCAGACACTGGGACAGTCTGACTTAGGCTCAGCGCCACGTCACCGGTTCCAGGTGGCATATCGACTACCAAATAGTCCAGTTCGTTCCACCTTACTTCCCGAAAAAACTGCTGTACGACACCGTGCAGCATCGGACCCCGCCAGATGATAGGAGTCTCGTCCTGCGTAAGAAACCCCATCGACACGACCGGAATCCCGTACTTCTCTGCCGGAACGATCTTCTTACCGTCGGTCTCGAGTTGGGTCCGAACACCAAGCATGAGAGGAACGTTCGGACCGTAGACATCAGCATCAATCAACCCCACCCGACCGCCGTATTTCGAGAGGGCCAGCGCCAAATTCACCGCGACGGTACTCTTCCCCACGCCTCCCTTGCCGGCGCCAACCGCAATAATGTTCTTCACCCCGGGAATAGGAGCCCGGCCAGCATCAGGCGACGCCACCGCACGTACGTTGGAGGTCATGTTGACCTTGACTTCAGTGACTCCGTTGAGCGCCGAGACCGCCGAGACCGCCTGATCGTGCATCTGTTCCTTCACGGGACAGGCCGGGGTCGTTAACTCGATCTCAAACGAGACCTGCCCATCCTCGATACGTAACTCTTTCACGAAATCCAGACTGACGATGTCACGGCCTAGGTCGGGGTCCTGCACGATCCGCAGCGCCTGGAGCACCGCGTCTGGTTCGACTATCCCTCTACTCATCACAAGTGATCCTCAAACGCGGCTCCCCCAGACACGCCAGCGTGTCGGACCGAGTAGCCACCGTACTCAGCTTAGCCACTTTACCGAAACCGTGACAAGTCCCGCCCATCCGAGCGACGGAGAATCCGGCCACAGCCGGCCCCACACGAAAAATTCGATCCTGAAAGCTTATTGAACGGAAACGTGCGCCCGTACTTGGGTAGCAGGCGCGTAAGGTGGCCTCACGTCGAACCGGAGATAGGTCCCGTGTCGCACCCCCGGCGGGACCAACAGGTAAAGGTGATGCGGGAGCAACCCGGCGCCGCTACCGGAACAGGCACCGCAGGGGTCTGGCCAGACCTCACCTCGCCCGCCGCAAACAGGACAAGTATGAGGGAGCGAAACATCCAGAGGCACCCTAGCACCGGCGTCCGCCTGCCTGCGTGTCAACTGGACCTCAACCAACACCGGACGCTCAGACACCACCCCAAGGAACGCGGTTAACATCCGACCGACCAGGTTCGACACCGCCGGAAATCCAACGTCCACCTCCTCGTCGAACACTCGATCCGGCCACGGGCCTTTGTGCCGCGCGCTACGGTCTGCATGGGGCTGGGGTCGGTTGCCCTCAATCCACACCTCAGAGGCACGGTGCGACGACGAGAGACGGTCGATGGCCCCGTGGTGATCTCGCTTGGGACGGTACCGCCGCGCCAATTCACGATACGCGCGCCGGACCTCACCAATGTCGGTCGACGGAGACACACCGCGGCGTCGGAAGGAATCGCTCATGGGTCAAGTACGATAGCCAGACGCTAACCCCGGCCAGTCGGTCAGTCAGCCCCCAACAAGAGCCGAAGATCACGGCGCTGATCAGAGTCGAGAGACCCGAAATCTAGCTCGGTCTCACATTCGTCACAGAGCAGCTCAAACACCGCCGGTCGGCTCTGATCCGACAGCTCAAGCTCTGCCTGGCCGGCCTGCACGACGTGGATCTGTAGTGTCTTAGCCAGGAAGCTCTGTTCGTTGCCACAGTCGGGACAAATCAACCCCATTGATCAAGTGACTCCTCTCGTCACGGTCATTCAGCGGAACCAAAGAAGCGTCCACCAGGCACGGCGGACGAAACCACACGAGATTGTATGAGAATCGGAAACAGACACGCAATCGGCACCACCGGAAACCACAACCTGGGGGGGTTGGGATAGAATCCAGTCGACCATGACGACTGCGAGAAACGATTTTCAGATTAGGAGCGAGTCGCGCGGGGCACGTTGGGTAGCCTGGGTCACCCAAGGGAGCGATGACCAACCGCTGGACTCGGTACTGCTGGTGGGCCAAACGCGCGACGAGGCAGAATCCAACGCCCAGGCCTGGGCCGACAAACTGGCCGGTGACCCGGTCTTGATCCGAGGTTAGTTCCCGCGTAAACCACCGTTAACGGCCTGCCGACACCGTTTGACCTGAAACACTGGGTGCCCGCCGCCTACAGGTAAACAACGGTGCCTTCCACCACAGCATCCGGAAAAAGGGCGCGGGTCGCGTCAACATAAACGCCGAGTTGCTGCTCGTGGTGAGCTTGCTCGCTGCCGGTCTTGATCTCCACGACCGTCAACCGGCCGTCTGGCCAGCGACGCAGGCAGTCGATGGTGCCCCTGACCACTACGTCGCCGGCGGCATCGATATCGTTACGGCGCATGGAAAAAGGAAACTCAAATTCGCTCTCGCCATCCATCAGTGCGACCACCTCTTCTCGCAGCAACGCACGTCGAAAAACAGTCGCGGCCTGGCTGATCAGTTGGTCACAATCGTCACGACCGCGTTCGTCATCGGCCATCAGGTTGCAGATTCTGTCCTCGATGTCCTCATCCGCGCCTCGGCCACTCTCCCCGCAATGTTGTAACAATCGGTGGACGAGGCTCCCGACAACCGATCCACCCAAAACACGCTCAGGTTTTGACATCGCCGCTTTGGCAGGATCGATGATCTCCGTGACCCGGGCACGCCGGAGCGCCGGAACGGAACGCCAAGGCCCGAGCAAATCGTCAACGTCACCCGGTGACCCGTCAGCGGCAACAGCATGGACGTCTGCCGTCGGTGCTCGACCAACGTAGCGGAGCAAATGCCCCCGAGACCGGTCCACCGTCCACCGCACTTCCGTCACATCACCGGAGTTGGTGAACAGAGCCTCAGCGAGCGACTCAGGTAGAACTGCTGCCAAACTGCCGTTGCCTATCTTCACCTTTCCATCGATCCGCGTCGCGGCCAGATAGAGACGGTCACGGGCACGGGTGGTGGCCACATAGAGCAACCGTTTGGTCTCTTCCCGGTCACGAGCACGCTGATCGTCATCAGCGACCGATCGAAACGGTGCGATTGACACTGAGGGAACCCCGTCTCCACGGTCGCCAACGACCCTAATCGCCGGTCTGACTCCACCCGTACCGCGAGCCAGTTCGACCAGAAACACCACCGGAAACTCAAGCCCCTTCGCCGCGTGCACGGTCATCAGATTGACGGCATCAAACGCGTCTACCACAGCGTTCGAGACGTCTCCGGAAAGTCGGTCCACGTGGTCCGCAATACGGGACAGCGTCGCAAACCCCCGATTCTGAGCACGCCTGACGAGGCTGCGCATTTTCTTGAGATTTTCTCTGGCCTGTATCAACCGCGGGCCACTCAACTCAAAAGCATATGCACAGTCCGCGTACACCCGGTCGAGTAACTCCGCAGGCGGAACCCTGTCAGCGACGGTTATCCACTCTCTGACACTGTCACGCAAGCGACCCACGAGCGCCCGGTCGACCGGTTGCAGACGATCGAGTGACGACGGCGGGTCGTCGGCCAAGAGGGTGGAGGAAAGGTCGCCAGCAAGTTCGAAGAGCGCCGCGTCGGAGACCCGTACCAACCGAGACCGCAACAACGCGGCTGCGCGTAACTCGGACCTCGGAGCAGCCAGAAAACGTAACAGCGCACGATAGTCCTTGACCTCGTCGGTGTCGAAGAACCCGAGTCCCTTATAAACAAATGCGGGGATCTCCAGAGACTCAAGCGCGGCCTGGAATTCCCGATGGGTCTCTCGTGACCTAAATAAGATCGCAATGTCCCCGGGAGACACGGGCCTGGACACCCCGGTTGTCTGGTCTCGCACCGTCCCAGCCTTGAGGAGACCAGATATTTCACCAGCCACGCGAGAGGCCGAATCCTCGAGGCTGTCTCCGAGCACCAGTCCCAGCGGAGACCCCGCGTCGTTAGCCTTGAAGCCGTGCGGTCCGCCCTCTGCTGCCTCCACCGGAAACCGGTCAGAGACCTCGTAACGAAAGCCGTCGCGCGGGCGTTCGGCCTTCTCCATCGCGCCGAACAGATCGTTGACGAACGCCAGTAACGCCGGCACCGCGCGAAAACTATGCGAAATAGAACGCCGGACGTCGCCGCTCACTCGCAGCGTCTCAATATAGGCGCCGGCATCGTGGAGCACCCCAACATCGGCGTCGCGAAAACCGTAGATCGATTGCTTGCGGTCACCAACCACGAAGACAGAGGGCGGTACCGGCGCATCGTGCACAAGACCGAAACCCTCACCCCAGGACTGCACAAGCAGCGACACTAGCTCCCATTGCGCACGACTCGTGTCCTGGAACTCGTCCACTAATACGTGGTGGTACCTGGACTCCAATCGATACCGGCTCTGCGCAAATTCATCCATCCGCCGCAACAAATCGAGTGCGCGTTGTAGCAGATCAGAAAAATCAAGCATCGAGTGAGCCGCCAGCTCCCGCTCGTACTCCGTCACCGCAATCGCGAACATTCGCTGAGCACCACGAGCGAGCACCCAGTTCAAGTCACGATCGAATCGGGTAAGGACCTTCGCTACCTCTGGGGCGATCGCGGTCGCGGCTGTGCGGTGACGTCGCCAGCCCTCGGCGGTACGGCAGTGGTGAACCCTCACACCAGTGAGCCGCTTGCGGGGCTCACCGTCGAGGGTCAAGAAATACTCTCTAATCCGGTCCAGTACCGGCCGGATATTGTCAGAATCTTTGTCAGCCAGCCGACCCAAGCAACGCAGCTCTTCAGAAAGCAATGCGAAACGAGGGTGCCCAAGCGGACCATCGGCCAGGAAACGCCCAAGCCCACCATCCACGTGTGTCAGAACCTCGGCCAGCTCGGCGGCCGCGCGGCGGCAAGCACTAATGGCAGTCAACTCACGGGGCCCCGAAGACAGGAACTTTTGCAGGCCGGTGGGTGCGACCAGCCGACGTTCCAGTAAGTGCGCCAGACCGGTCCTGACACGCCCGGGACCCAGCTGTGCCAAAACCATCGCCACGTTGACATCCTCGGCAGCCACGGAGCCACAAGCCGCGAGCGTGCGGTCGAGCGCCTGCTGCACCAAACGCGACACCTCTGTCTCGTCCGCCACCCCAAACGCTGGGTCCAGGTCCGCCTCAAGTGGAAACTCGCGAAGCAGTGCGAGACAAAACGCGTCAATGGTGCTGATCGCGATCTCGCCGAGACGATCGCGAAGTTCTCGCCACCGGAGCTGGTCCGCGCGTGAATGCTCAGCCGCCGCACGCAACTCACGAATGATGCGATCGCGCATTTCCTTAGCCGACTGTCTGGTGAACGTGATGGCAAGAATGTTTGATGGGTCGACTCCGGCCCTGAGCAAATTCACATACCGAGACACGAGCACGGTCGTCTTGCCCGTGCCGGCCGAGGCTTCTAGCACGACGTTGTTGACGGGGTTCACCGCAAACGCGCGCGCCGGCGCGTCTTCGAGTGTAATTTGCTCGTCGGGCCGCTCCCGCTGGCTGGAGCGACGGGACTGGTCAGTAGTAGTCTTAGCCATCTCCGACGTAGTCCTTGCGGCATACCGTTGGGTATTCGCAATAGGCGCAGAGGCGGGGCTGGTCGGGTCGCACCAAGAACTGACCCCGCTCAATCCCATCCACCGCCTCAAGAAATCGTCGTTCACCTTGAGCCACCGCCTTGCCGATTTGCTGATTTCGTTCGAGCGACACCCAAGGACGGGCCTCGCCGAACGCCACGTAGGCCGCCGAGTCGATGCTCCACGGACGCCCGTCCCTACTGGTAAGCTCCTGCTCTGCGCAGCGACCGTAGACTGGCAGCTGTAGCGCACGCCCTCGCCCCGGAACACGACCTGTTTTGTAGTCAATCACCCTGACCCGGTTCCCCTCCAGCAAGTCGACCCGATCGGCAATCCCACGTAGCCGGACGGTACGTGGCCCGTCCACTCCCTCCAGCTGAAAGTCCCCATCAAACCGATGTTCAAGCAGACGATCGATCACACCGTCGGGGTGTTCAGCCTCAAGCGAAAGCAGCCGGTCGAACACACCCATACCCGCCGGGGAACCGAGCAGCCAGATCCGCTCCACCGGTCGGTCTCGGGCTGGAAGTTCGGCTAACCGTTCCTCGGCCACCTCTCGCGCTAGGGCTCGTGCCCGATCGAGATGCTCAACGTCGATATCGCCAAGCCCCTCGCCCTGCCACCGCTCGAAGAACGCACGGAAAACCTCGTGGACGAAACGACCCCTCGTGCGAGGGCTCATCGTTAACTCATCGTCTGGCTCCTCACCCAACTTCAGCACAACAGAAGCGAAGTACTTGAACGGGCAGCTCAGATACCGCTCCACCCCACTGACCGCATATTTCGCCGGAGGACGCGGGCCGACATCGCCACGATGACGATTTCCAGTGGCGACTCCACGCCAACGTCGCAGTTCCAACCACTCAGCCGAAACACCAACAAGCGACACCGCATCCGGCACCTCTGCCAGTCCAGCTTCAGCCGTCACCCGACCCTTCGGAGGCGCTTCAAATACGAGCGGCTGGTTGGTGTCCTCAAGGTCTTCGAGCAGCGCCGACCCGGCGACCACCACATCCTCCTCGAGCGACACTGTAGAGACCGACACTCGGTCGGCCGCCAGCCCAAGCAAATCGGCCAAACCGGCCCTAGCTGCTCGCAGACGCTCTACGTCGCGCGACCACCCCAGTTGCATTAGCAACGACGTCGGATACAGCGAGCTCTGCCGAGTGCGTTCCGGCCACTCGCCGTCCAACAGGCCCACCAAGGAGACCGAATCGAAAACCCCGTAGCGGGCGGCCCGGACATCCAGGAAGGTGACTCCGCCTGTGTCGCTGAACATGGCAAAGGTCGCCGCTTCCAACAGGCGGCGTAAAGTCGCCGCTAACGCCGGCAAGTCCACGACAGGGTCATCGTGGAGAACGTGCGCGTCGCGAAGGTCGCGAACCAATCCCACCACGGCAGCACGCCCCCGTGATTCGCGCGACGCGATGTCTGGATCGGCAGGCGGTAACGCTCGGTGTCGCTCGAAGAAGCGCAGCAGACAGTTCAGCAAACTGGTTGACGGTCCAGGTTGCGACAAATCATCCAGTTCATGGGCCACGGTCGCAGCAACAAACGCCGCGGAGGAAGCCCGGCGGTCCTTGGCGTTCGCCGCCCACGCCGTGGCGAGGCGACGGAGCTCACCCCGACCCCCAAGATAACGTGCATCGAGCAAAGCCCGGTCGCACTCGGTGACTGCCGACGGGTCGAGGAGGGAGCCCTCACACTCGAATCGGAAATGCGGACTACGCAGAAGCTCGATCGCGGGCAGACGCGCATGACCGGACGAGACGAACGACAGCACCAAATCGACCGCGGCCGCGAACGGCTCGGCTGCCAGGGGAAAAGTGTCTCGTGTTTCAAACGGCACCCCCGCAGACGGAAAGAGATGTCCAGCGAGATAGAGATACGGAAGGGGCCGCTGAAAGACGACCGCGGTACGCTCACCTGACGACCGTTGTTTCACTCGACGGATGATCCCCAGCAGTTCCTCTTCGCGGTCACGCCAGGTGAAATAGCGACGCCCTGCTCCGTCCGCCGGTACCAC
>DQEK01000111.1:0-602 GCA_003533545.1 Acidobacteriota bacterium
GCCCACCTTCACCGGCTTACAGGTCGGGTCGCTTGACGTACAGTCCTCCAGTTTTGACGAGAGCGACCCGCTCGGCGAGGTGGGCGTCGGAGTGAAGTATGGGGTGACGTCGAATCTCACCCTAGACTTTACCTACAACCCGGACTTCTCGCAGATCGAGTCAGACCGACCACAGGTCGAGGTGAACCAGCGATTCGCGCTGTTCTACAGCGAGCAGCGTCCGTTTTTTCTCGAGGGACAGGAAATTTTTCGTTCTGCCACGCCAACCAACCTGGTGCACACGCGGACCATCGTCGATCCCCGTTACGGCGGCAAGCTCACGGGGAAAATAGGTAGAACCACAGTCGGGGTGTTCGTGGCCGATGACGAAGCGCCTGGGCGCTTAGACGATGTCTCCGCCCCGTCGTTCGGTCGCACCGCCCAGTCGTTCATCGGGCGGCTACGGTACGACCTCTACGGCGACTCCTATGTCGGCGCGATCGCCACCGCACGAGAGTTTGGAGACGACTACAACCGCGTCGGTGGAGTCGATGGACGGTTTCGCTTAGGTCGCACTCACGCGGTGAGCTTCTTGGCCGTGGGTTCTGAACACCGAGATTCGA
>DQEK01000111.1:1004-3736 GCA_003533545.1 Acidobacteriota bacterium
CGTCTCCCATAGTCGTATCGATCCTAATTTCCGGACCATGACCGGCTTCGTGCCCCGGGTGGACACCCAGCGAACCGATGCGAACGTGCAATATCGCTGGTGGCCGGAAGGGACGATTATTAACTGGGGGCCGAGTTTCACCTACCTTCGGAACCACAGCCACGACGGCGTGCTGGAAGACGAGCATTTCCGCGGGAATGTCAACTTTGAGTTCGCTCGTAATGTGCGTTTCGACGCCGGCTTCTCGCGTGACCTTGAGCGGTTCGGCGGAATTGACTTTCGCAAGACCGGCGCCTCGTTTTCGGGTCTCATTAGCACCCGCGTGTTTTCGGTGACCGCGAGTGCGAATCAGGGCGACGGTGTCTTTTTCGGCGACAATCCATTCCTTGGACGGTCGGTGGATGGAACGATCAGCCTTTACTTCAGACCGACGTCACGGCTGCGGACCGAACTGCGCACGATCTTTAGTCGGTTCGTGAATCCGGCCGATGATACCGAGATCTTCAATGTGAAGATCTACCGGTGGCGGGCCACCTATCAGGTCACCGACCGGTTGATGTTCCGCCACATTCTTGAGCACAACACGCTAAGTGGCACGCTGGGCAACAACGTGTTGATGACCTATCGGGTCAATGCGGGTACGGTCGCGTTCTTGGGCTACGATGATCGCTACCGACAGGGCGACCTCATCGCAGACGCATTCTTCCCCACCGCTGGCTTTGAGCGGACGAACCGCGCTTTTTTCACCAAGATTGCGTATTTGTTCAGGTACTAGCGGTCGGTAGCAGCTGCGTCCCGTTTAGGCACACCCGGTCCCGCGTTGCTCTGCTGTTCAGGCCACTGGCGTTGCCGGGAAGAACCGGGTCGGGTTTGAGTGTGAGGCATTTCGGCGTGCAGGCGATCGCGGCCGCAAGTACCGGAACTGTCCTGGAACGGTCTGCGCGCCGGCGCAGGCTGGGTCCGTCCCTCTAGTCAGGCAGCGCGAACACGAACAGGTTGTTGACGTTACTTGGACGTAAATCAGGCGTCAGGTGACGCAGGCCGCCCGTATTGAGAGAGCTCCCGGTGCTCACTGCGACATACTGGCGGCCGTCGACGGCATAGGTGACTGGGAAGCCGGTGACTGGCGAGCCGAGGTTAATCTCCCAGAGTACTTCTCCGGTCTCCTGGTCGAGTGCTTTGAAGCGACCGGCTGCGTCACCGCCAAAGACTAGTCCTCCGCCGGTGGTCACGAGGGACATCGTGAACGCCTCTTGATCGTGAGTCCAGCGAGTCTCCCCAGTCTCGACGGAAATGGCTTGGATGGTACCGAGCTGGTCTTCGCCCGGCGTGAGCTGCGTCCGTACCGTCAGTGCGTACCAGCCGGTGTCCGTGCTGGCCATCATCCGTCCACAGGTGTGGCGGAGTGGCATAAACATCGTGTTGGTCAGGGGACTGTAGGCGCCAGCCTCCCAATCTTTACCGCCCTGCCAAGTCGGACAGGCCATCACTTCCTGTCCTTCCGCGGTGAAGACGACCTCTGCGTTCTCGGTCACGGTGCCAGTGGCTCCATCGATGTTGCTGATCACGTTCTGGCTGACGGTGGGGGTGGCCCAGAGAAACTCACCCGTTTCCCGGTCGAGGGTATACACCACACCAGTCTTTCCTGGAATGCCGGTGACAACGCGGCGCTGCTCACCTGGCCGGAGTCGGGGGTTGATCCAACTCACGGCGCTCGCATTCGGTGTTACCGCTGTGTCGACTAGCAAGCGTTCAAACGGGTGGTCGAGATCCCAGTGATCGTTTAGATGCTGGTAGTACCAGGCTATCTCGCCGGTATTGGCATCGAGCGCGAGCGTCGAATTGTGGTAGAGGTGCGTGTTATTAACACCACCGACCAGGAATTTCGGCGCCGGCGAGGTGACCGAGGTCCCGACGTACACCAGGTTCAGTTCCGGGTCATAGCTCGGTACCATCCACGCGCCGACGTGCCGCCGCTCCGCGAACGGCACACCGCCCCAGGTCTCGTCCCCGGGCTCGCCCGGTGCCGGGATCAGTCGCCGCCGCCAGAGCTCGTCACCGGTCGTCGCGTCGTGGGCAGTGATGACACAGGCCTCCGGTCCGGACCTTGGCATGCACCCGCGCCCGGAGATAACCTTGCTATTGGCGATGATCGGACCTGAGGATTGGTGGGCTGGGAGAGTGTGGTAGTCGAGGATTTGGGTTTCCCACTCCAATCGGCCTGAGGTGGCATCCAGCGCAAAGACGTAGTCGTCGGCACTTGTGTCAATGATCAGAGTGCCGTGAATGGCGATGTTCCGATTGATTTGGCTAAGACCAGCGACGAAATCTTCCAGGTCGTCTGGCTGCTCCCGTTGATATTCCCACTGGAGGTCTCCTGTCACCGCGTTGATTGCTTGAATGACGTCGCCAGGGTTTGGCATGTACAGGACGCCGTTGTAGACCAGCGGCGTACCCTGATTACTGCCCCGTGTTAGCCCGCGCGTCCACACCATCCGCAGGTCGTTCACGTTGTCACGATCGATTTGATTTAGCGGGCTGTAACCCCAGCCGTTGAGTGTCCGGCGCCACATGAGCCAGTCGTCAGCGTCCGGGCTCTGGAGCATCGCATCGGTGACCGGAGTGAAGGCGTCAGGTGCTTGTGCCTGCAGTGGAACGGGGGGAAGCGTCCAGAGCAGGACCGCGGCGAGGGTAACCGACGCATAACGCGCAGTAGGGCAACGGTTCTGCAT
>DQEK01000227.1:0-482 GCA_003533545.1 Acidobacteriota bacterium
ATCGCCGGAGCTGTCGAGCTACTTCTGAAGGCCGAGAACCCTCTGATCTACGTCGGAGAGGGAGTCATCTATGCCGGAGCATCAGCCGAGTTGAAGGCTTTCGCCGAATTGGTGAACGCACCGGTGATCACCACTCTCAAGGCCAAGGGCGCTTTCCCGGAGGACCATCCTCTATTCGTGGGTGTCCGGGGCGACCAAGTGAACCATTACCTGGATAAATGCGACCTACTGTTCGCAGTGGGCTCAAGCCTGTCGCCGGGCAGGTTCAGCCACGCCATTCCCAACGCGACGAGCAAAACCATCGTCCACTGCACCATCGACGAGTTGCACGTCAACAAGACCTACCCCACTGCCCGAGCCGTGATCGGTGACGCCAAGTTCGCCCTGGAAGCGCTGACTGCCGAGGTCTCGGCCAAGACGGCTGGCAACGGCCGGGCCGCCGGAAACGTGGCCGCCGAGGTTAAGTCGGTCCGCTACGAGGC
>DQEK01000227.1:862-1151 GCA_003533545.1 Acidobacteriota bacterium
AAGGTCTATGCCGGGCTGATGGAGGCGTTGGATCCCCACAAGAGTTTCGTGACCCACGAGTCGGGCAACACCCGCGACCAACTGAGCACGGTGTATGAAACCCTGATTCCGCGGGGCTTCTTGGGCTGGGGCAACGTTTCGTCCCTGGGATTCAGCTTCGCGGCAACCATCGCGGCCAAGCTGGCCCACCCAGACAAAGATTGTGTCGCGGTCACCGGCGAAGCCGGCCTAGGCTACATGCTGGGCCAGCTGGAAGTCGCGCTGCGCCAGAACATCGGGATCACCGTGG
>DQEK01000227.1:1540-2578 GCA_003533545.1 Acidobacteriota bacterium
GACCCCTTCACCCACAAGGTTCTGGGTTATGACGAAGTCGACATGTCGAAGGTCATCGGCGAGTTGGGCTACCACACCGAGCGCGTAACCGAGCCTTCGGAAGTGGTCCTGGCCCTGAAGCGCGCCTTCTCCGCCAACCAGGCGGGGATGCCGGCCTACATCGAGTTTATCTGCAGCCAATTCCCGGTCTATGGCGGATGGGTCGGTAAATAGAGACAAGCCTCGGAGCGAAAAAGCTGGTACGGGAAGAAAGGAACTTCACATGAATGCTAGCCGGAAACCGGTCGCCGTCGTGGTGGGCGCCACGTCCAAATGGCAATCAGACGGCCGCAATACCAAACTCGCGCACGGCAAGGTGCTAGACGACAGCGATATCCCCGTCGGCATTCGTTGGGGCGTGGGCGGCGCCATCGCCCAGAAGTTCGCCAATGAGGGCTACTTCGTCGTGCTGACGACCCGTACCGCGAGTAATGCTGCTGCTTTGCAGACAGCGATCGGGGAGCAGGGCGGCGAAAGCATGATCGTCGAGTTGGACTTGGTATCGACCGAATCCATTTCAAATGCGTTCGCTCAGATTCGAGACCATGCCGGCGACCCGGATGTCCTGGTCTACAACGCTGGCTATCTAGAGGGGCGCGACCTTCCACCGGAGAAAGAATTACTGGAGCACATCCCCGACGCGATGTTCGAGACCGCGCAGCACATCGCCAGCCGGGGGCCGTTCTTGGTCGCCAAAGAGGTGCTGCCCGCCATGCGGAAGCGAGGCGAAGGTTCTTTCCTCATCTCGAATAACCAGTTTTCTTTGCGCGGAAAAAAGCGCTACACCGGACAATCTCTCTACTATCCCCGCGTGATGATGCGCACGCTAGCGCAGGTGCTGACCGAGGAGTATTCCGAGCATGGCGTGCACGTGGCCAACGTGGTGATTGACGGTCTGATCGACTCTCCGGGGACTCGTGCCCTGCCGGTTGCCCAAGAGCAGCCCGATGTTATCATGAATCCCATCAAGATCGCTGAGGCTTTCTATTACCTGCACAC
>DQEK01000361.1:0-6865 GCA_003533545.1 Acidobacteriota bacterium
TTGTCGTGTCATTGTGTGCCTCCCTTCAGTGAGGGGGTCTGCGCACGCTCGGCCAACCCCTAGGCAGCTAGTCATGAAGTAACACTTCATACCTCGTGCCATGGAGGTGGAATGTCGACAACTGGTTTTATGAGAGCTAGATAAAAGATAAACGGACACGAGAAGCCATGCGAGTAATGTCCTTAAAACTGGACACTTTTGGTGGTTAGTGGAACCGCTTGGCTGCACTCATAGAACAGGCGAATCGACGTGCGGTGATACAGGCTACCGAGTGTCTTGGGCCCGTTCTTCCATGCGCGACCCGGCAAGCATGTTGGTCAGGCCGTAGTTCCCCTCGTGGCAGGCGTACTCGAACATGGGGCCGTCGCTGCTGGACAGCGGCAGCGACCCGCTCCAGGGTCGTGTCCATGTGTTTGGATCGGTGACCGTGAACTCGTAATCGATCGTGTTCTCGTCCTCGCGCCTGAAACGTTCGATAACGTGCAGCGCCTGGCTGAGGTTGGTGTTGAAGTTCCGGATGAAGGCGTGTTCATTAAAGTGGGTCGTCTCGACGATGAGCGTGTCGCCCTCCCACCGGCCCCGCGAGTCGCCAGCATACTGACGAACCGATTCCGGAATGTGGGAACGTCCGTCAATCGGGATGAATCGCACGTCGTGGATGTGTTCTTGCACGATGGCGACCGTGTCTGGTGTCTGGAAGATCTGGTAGTTGTTGTTGTAGGCGGTCGGGAACGATGGAACTCCGCGATACCAGATACAGCGGTCCCCGAGATCAAGCTGTTCGTACGTTTCCGTCGGAAGATTCCCGCCCCTGACATCGGCCAGATACCTCGCCTCCGCCGAGTCCAGCCACGCTCGCGTCGCCGGTGTGACGGGTGGTAGCCGGCCATCCGGTGGGTCGACGATCACCGACGTGCGTTTGGTGGACACGACCGTGGTTCCACGTTCCATCCAGAAGTTGTTGTACGACCCGGGTGCACCATCGACGCCTCGGTCGACACTCCCGTCGGGGTCCGCGATGGTCCGTAACGCACTCCGGTTGGCTAATTCACGGTTTCGGTCGGCTGTGCGCTGTTCGACGGCCGCGGCTTCCTCTTCTGTCAGGAACTCCTGGTCGCCAAGCGTCTGGGGTCGCTGGAATGGTGTCAGCGTCGAGTTGTTCCACACGCCCCGGAGGTCGGGTGCTCCCCACTCGGTTTCTAGGGACGATGGCGCCGTTTGAGCGGTGGCGAACGAGGGCGCGAGCAGCAAGACGACGGCGGTCTGTACCGCGGCGAACTGTCGATGACTCATGACATCCTCTATTCTCTTCTCTATTCCCCGGATTTCTCGATGGCCCTGGCACCAGTCAACGTGCCGTCCATGCCGTAGTTGCCTTCGTGGCAGGCGTACTCAAACATCGGCAGATCGCTTCGACGCATCGGCAGTTCGACGGTCCAGGGTTGGGTCCAGGTCGTGGGGTCCGTGACGGTGAAGGTGTAGACGAGCGTGTCCTCGTCCTGACGCTGAATCCGTTCGATCAAGTGGAGATTCTTGCTTGAGTTCCGGAAACTGGTCTCGCGCAGGAAATTCTTGGTCTCGACTACCAGGGTCTCGCCCTCCCAGTGCCCACGTGAGACACCGGTCCACAACGGGACCGTTCCATGGTCACTCCCATTGAGCGGGATGATGCGTGCGTTGTGCACCATTTCGTTCAGGAGTACCACGTGGTCAGCGGTCTGAAAGATCTGCACATTCATGTTGTAGGCAGCCGGTAGCATCGGTGGGCCTGAGTTGAAGCCGGTGATGCAGCGTTCCCCGAGCGGACGATCTTCCGGACCTTCGGTTGGCCGCTGGTTAATCTGGAGACGTTCGGCCGATCGTCCACTGCCGGCATCGGTAAGGGCTGGGACCCGTCCGTTCGGCGGGTCAATGACTAGCGAGGTGCGGCGCGTTTCGACGACGACTGTCCCGCGGTCCCACCAGAAGTTGTTGTAGGCCAGGGCGAGGTCGGTGCTCTCGCGCGTGCCGTTTACTTGGCCACGGGCCGTCGTCTGCTCCTTCTTTTCTTCCCGGTTCAAGTCGGCATTGTTGGCCAGCACGCGTTCGGCAGCGTACGCGGCGACCTCTTCCTCGGAGAGAAATTCTTTGTCCGCGAGTTCGTCTGGTCGTTCCAATGGCGTGACGGTCCGGAAGTCCCAGACCCCACTCAGGTCAGGGTGTCCATCCGGTGTTCGCAGGGCCCCGGAACCGCGATCAGATTGGGCGCCAGCCGTGGTGCTCATCAGCACCGCGAGCGCGATGCTGCTAACGGAGAACGCAAGTCGTCGTGTGGTCATGATCTGCTCCTCA
The DNA here is from genome assembly GCA_003533545.1 of Acidobacteriota bacterium. Classification (GTDB taxonomy): domain Bacteria; phylum Acidobacteriota; class Vicinamibacteria; order Vicinamibacterales; family UBA8438; genus DQEK01. The sequence continues at coordinate 2,332 of DQEK01000361.1, forward strand.
TAGTCGACGGGTGCGGAGGCGACCGCGAGTCGTTCCGTGTCCCCGTTATGCGGCGAGTCCTTCCAGCGGGCCGCGGACGTCGATGAAGTCACCGCGTTGCCCGCGTACATACTCAAGACCAACGTGATTCACATCAAGGCCCATGGCGCGCGCCACGCTGACGAGCAACTGCTGATGGGGGAGGCCAGAGAACCTCGTGGAACCGCCGACCAGCAGCTGCGGTGGGACCCGCATTTCGGCTGGGGTCTCGTGAGGCCAGTACATGTAGCGGCCGGTGTTGAAGGCCCACGAGCCGCCGATGAGCACTGGACAGTAATGGCGATACCCGTGCCATCCGTCGCCCAGTTCCGAGCCCCAGGCAATGAGGGTGTTGTCCATGATCGAACCGCCACTGGTGTCAGGAATAGCCTCCAGGGTGCTCACGAGGCGTGCGACCTGGCTGGCATGATACTGCAGGTAGTCGGCCATCGCGGCGTGCTTCTTAGCATCGTCGTAAATGAAATGGGCGATGCCCTTGTGCACCTTGTCACTAATCGCGTCGGCGCCGAATTCAGCGGTCGGCATTTCCCCTAACGAAAGCGAAACGACACGCGTGATGTCGCAGCTGAACGCCGCGGCAATGGTGTCGGCAAAGGCGTCGAATCGCTGGTCGTATTTCTCGAACGCCGCCGCGGGGCGCGCCGGTGCGTCACATGCCAGCGTCGCCAGTCCCTCGAGTCGGTACCCTAGGCGCTCGACGAGTCCGAAGTGGGACTCGAGCCGGGCCCGCCCGGTGGCGTCGAGCTCCGAGGCAAGGTTGCGATACTCGTCGTAGGCAAAATCGAGTGTCGTGCGGCGACGTTGACCCACCGCGTCGCCCGACGATGCTGGTCCGAAGACCCGTTCCCACGCCCGGTGCGGGGTGTTTTCCGCGGGGAGCCGCACCCCGCTGAGGCTGTATGCAATGGGGCGACCCGCCTCGAGTGCGGCGTCGACCGACAGTTCTAGCGAGGGAAGCCGGTCCGGTCGCGCAATTCGCGCGGCGACGAGTTGGTCAAGTGACGCGGAGGTCGACCGGGTGTCCCGCGCGGCGAAGTCGGCATTGTTGCCGGTCCAGGCGTGAATCCAGCCGCGGTCGTGACGATTGCCGCCGCTGTCAAGCTCGGCCGTTGCGAGTGAGAGCCCATCAAGGGCGATTAGTCGGTGTCGGTGCTCGTACAGCGGAGCCAGCGGCTGGCTGAATTCGCTTCGGGCGAGCTGAGACAGGTTCAGTGCCCACGGTTCGTTTTCCGATTTTCCCATTGGCCGCATTCTCCACGCGGCGTACGGCCAACCATGGCAATGGCTGATGACTATCAGCCGCTTAGGTGGTGCCGGGCTCTGGGCAAAGGCGCCGAGCGCTCTGTTGGGCAGTACCGCCCCAAGTGCGCCGAGTCCCCCCATCTGCAGCAGGTGTCGCCGTGAAATCACTCGTTGTCTCCTGCGTCGCCTGCGCCTGTGCGCGCCCGGAAGAGGTCGCTGCTCGCGATCGAGATCAGTAACTCCTTGATCGAGTCGTCTTCCCGGAACTTGGCCTGTAGCGACTCGAGCCCCGGGGGCGTCGCTTCAAGCTCGGTGCCGAGAGCATAGCGCGTCCACTGCCGTACGTAACAGTCTCTTACCCGGTCACTGTTCGCGAGCTGTCGCGCCAAGTCAACGCCGTCGCTGAACTCAAGCTGCTCGCTTCCGCCGAGTGCGAGTGACCCGCTCGCGTCCACCGCCTGCCCGTTGTCGTAGGCCCGCCACTGGCCGATCGCATCATAATTCTCGAACGCGAATCCCGGTGGGTTGATCACTTTGTGACAGCTCTGGCAGGCCGGGGGACTGGTCGCGCTCACGGTGCGTTCACGATTGGTGTTCTCGGCTGTGAGGGTGTCTGGTGGGAGCGCGGCTTCAGCACCTTGAATCGGTGTTCCTAGGTGCATGCAAGCGAGCCGCTCAAGCACGCGTTTGCCCCGTAGGATCGGGCCAGGTTGTACTGCGTAGGCTCCGAGCGCGAGCACGGACGGGAGCGTCAACACACCGGCCCGTTCGCTACGAGGGAACTCCACCGGGTAGAGGGTGAGTTCCTTCACGCGTCCGATCGAGGCGACCACCAGCTCGATAGGTTTGGTGACGGTGGGACCATCTGCCATTCGTTCTGCGCCGTCCCCGTAAATCGGTGCGGTGGCGTCCGACATGTAGCCGCGGTTGTCGGTCATCAGTGCGGTGAAGGTGCCCGCGCCGTCGAAGACGGCACGTTCGACGAACAGTTCGGTTTCGAATTTCATTGAATGCCGTACGGGTCCCATGATGGCCGGCCACTCCAAGTCGTCGTCGGCCGCGTCTTTCAGCCGGTCGGAGATACCAAAGAGCCTCCCGAAGGCGCGACGGGCCGGCGCGATGAGTAGCACCTGGTTGGTACCCAGCCACTGATGGTGGAAATGGACGATGGCTGGCCGGGCTTTCGGATCGTCGAGCATCCGGCGTGCTTGGCGTTGGAGGGCTTCCGTCGTGGCGAGTTGACCGGACTCGGCGGCTGCGAAGAGTGCCTCGTCGGGCATCGTATCCCACAGGAAGTAGGACAGCCGCGTAGCCAGTTCCCAGTCAGTCATGCCAGGCGATCTGCCGTTAGTTGATGGGTTGCCAGGATCGAGCCTGAAATGAAACGGCGGAGCTTGAAGGACACCTGCGACCGTTAACGCGACTGCTTCGTCCGTGCTCCCGGACTCGAGGTTAGCTTGCCAGAACCCATGGAGCCGGTCGTGCTCCGGGGCACGCAGAGGGCGTCGATAGGCTCGCTTGGCGAAGCGCTCGATACTCGTCCACGCGCAGCGCTGTTGCTCGATGGTGGCAAGCGTGTCCCACTCGCTGCAGGTGAAGAACGTCGGGGAGATAAGCGCGAACGATGCGAAGTGCATCGCAGCGAGATGGAGCTCCTCTACCTGGTAAGACGACGGGTTCTGGCCCTCGGCGATGCCCTCGAAGCCGTCGGTGCCAGGCTCGGTTGGGAACCGCCACGGCCATACCGGCGGGGGGGGTGGTGGAAGAAACACTCCCTTGCTCGCTGCGCGCCGTGGGCTCAGCGTGTCGGCGATCGCTGGTCGACTTGGCCAACGCGCGCCGTCCCTTGGAAATCCGAGCAAGTCGGCGATGGTGTTGTTGTACTCGGCTGGAGTCAGCGCCAGAGGCGGCGGGCTCTCCGGGACGGGCCTGGGAGTGTCCTGCTGGCCGGTCGCCCACACCGGCACAAGCGCCAGTGCCACCGAGGCAAGCAACGTCGCCGAAATACGGACCAGACGATCAGTCACTTCGCTAAGAATTTCAACGTGACACCGCATGAGTCAAGCCGTTCTCAGGTTGTCACACACCGTGGGATCAAGCCAGCGTTAGCGAGTGGGACTGGAAAGATCGCTTTCGTCGGGCACCCGAGTATTGAGGTGCTGATGTCAGCGCCCGTGTCTGAGCATTAGGCACGTAACCGCACGACCGCACGCCCCGGCGAGGTCACCACGTCGTTGCCGTTCTTAATGTAAATCGAGAGTGTGACGGTCCCGAGGCTTGTGTCTATCGCCGTCACCTCGCCGCCCGCGCGTAAACGTTCACCTAGATAAGCGGCCCTGCGGTTTGAGTACTCGAGTTCCAGCAGTGCTCCGTCGTCGCCGAGCCACTCGGTCACCGCCTGGGACAACCAGTCGCCCTGCAGGGGGCCGTCCACGACGATCCCGCGATGTTTCTCGACTTGGGTCGTGTACGTCTCGTCAAAATGAATCCGATGTGGATTCCAGATCACGGCGTTGTAGAGGAACAGCGACACCATCGACGGCTCGTGTGTTCGTTCGACGAGGCGCGTGCCAACGGCAACGGTGCTGAGCGTAGGCATCTGGGTTACCGGAAAATTCTTCGGCGTGTTTCGTCCATAACTAACTCGCCGTCTTCGGTCTCGACCCGTACGGCGTAGACGACAAAAATGAGCGGGCCGGTGGAACCTTGCTTTTCATAGATATCGGTGAGGGTCCTGGTCAAGATCAGGGCATCTCCGGGTTTCACCGGTCGATGGTAGGTATTCTTGACGCCACCGGCCATAACCCGTTTCAGCGGTAGGTCTGGCAATAAGGGGTCCATCGTGAGTCCGTCCGATCGCAACGCCTCGACCGGGACCAGCGGTTGGTGGGCATTAAAGAGGAACATGGGTGGTGCCTCATCGCCCTGCTGATATTTTTGTTGCCGCTGTTGAGTCGCGATCGCGTACTTGACAATGTCCCGCCGCGTCACCTCTAGCCGTTGTGGCTCGTCAGAGCGACCAATCCACTGCCGAATCTCTGGGGTGAGTAGGTCACTCATCGGGCTTGGAGTCGAATGCAGCCGGTGAACCCACGCAGAACACCGCGGCATACGCAGTCGATTCAATAGCTTAACAGGAACCGAGAGGACCCTCAGGAACCCGCTGGGCGCGTCCCGGGCATCTACGTTTCATGCCAGTTGAGTCCGGCAGGTTGCGCCTGGGACGCTCTGATCCGGTAAGGCCTTTACCCAG
>DQEK01000361.1:7253-7478 GCA_003533545.1 Acidobacteriota bacterium
CGCCCTCGCGGTAGAATCACCACCGCATCTAATCACTCAGAGGAGCACCGCATGAAGTTGGTTATTGCCGCAGTCCTCGTCGTTGCTCTGCCAGGAGGACTCCACGGGCAAGTCCTCGATGATGGTCGTGGCTATCCAGCAGAGGACTGGCCATTGGTCAGTGGGAACTGGTCGAACTCTCGCTACTCAACCCTCGCCGACATCACGCTTAGCACGGTCGATCGG
>DQEK01000210.1:0-7657 GCA_003533545.1 Acidobacteriota bacterium
CCCGTCGGCACTCGGCAATGGCGCGGTTGCGTTCCTTACTCACCTGCCCGTCGTTGAAATGGACTTCCTCACCCTCATGTCGATAATCTGGAACGACTTCGCGCTTCCAGTCGGCGGCCTTCTGACCGCTCTCTTCGTTGGGTGGGTTTGGCGGCCTGATAAGGCTATAGACGAGGTGAAACTCCACGGCACCACGTTCCCGGGAAGTGGCTTGTGGTCCTTTCTCATTCGTTGGGCCTGCCCTGTTGCGATTGGCAGCATTATCTTGTTCACGTTCGGTTCTATGTAGCAGGTCACACTGGAGTTGGACCTTTCACCACCCTGAAGTTTTCGAAGGAAGTTGGAACACGACAGTAGCAACAGCTTCGCGCACCAACGTCGCAGAAAACAGAGTGCCTGGCTGAGAACGAGGACAAAGTGACTGGACTGACGGAACGAATTCAAGCGATCGATGGCTTTGTCTGGCAACCCTTTGCGATGCCGCTAGTCCTACTGCTAGTCGGCGGAGCGCTCTCGGTGATGACTGGCGGTGTGCAGATTCGGCGATTCCCGCTGGCCGTACGAATGGTCCTGCGCAGCATAAGGGGTAAAAGCTCCGGAGACGGCACGATCACCCAGTTCCAGGCGCTGTCGACCGCGCTCGCCTCGACCGTCGGCAACGGCAACATCGGCGGCGTTGCGACAGCGATACTGATTGGTGGCCCCGGGGCTATTTTCTGGATGTGGGTGTGCGCCGCGGTCGGCATGGCAACCAAGTACGCGGAGGCCGTTCTCGGCGTCCATCATCGAGTGCGGCGAGAGACGGGCGAGTTGGCGAGCGGGCCGATGTACTACATCACCGGCGGCATTCCGCACGCACTCACCGGAAAAACACTGGCGATGATGTTCGCCTTGTTCGGCGCGTGCGGGGCGCTTTTAGGCACCGGCAACATGGCCCAATCCAACACGATTGCTCGTACGTTCGTTGAGGCGGCCCGTACAGTCGGGGGTCTCGAAGTTCCGATGTGGGTTCCCGGCCTATTGATTACGGCGTCGGTGGGACTTGTCCTACTCGGTGGGATCCAACGGATCGCGGCCGTAGCGGAACGGATCGTGCCAGCCATGCTCGTCCTCTACCTTGTCTCCGCCATCGCGTACTTGTTGCTCAATATCGACCAAGTCCCTGACGCGTTGACGCTCATACTGTCACACGCGTTTTCCCCCTCTGCAGCGGTGGGTGGGTTCGCGGGCGCTTCCATGGCGCAAGCAATAGCCGCGGGGGTGAGCCGGGGCGTTCTCTCTAACGAGGCTGGTTTGGGGACGGCGCCGATCGCACATGGCATCGCGAAAGTCAGTCACCCCGTCGACCAGGGTCTGATTGGGATCTTCGAGGTGTTCACGGACACCATCGTTGTCTGCTCGCTCACCGCGTTCGTCATCCTAACCTCGGGGCTCTGGACCGACCCTACGTTTCAAAACGCAAGTGGCGACCTAACGGCTGCGGCACTCAGCACGACTATCCCCGGCGCTTCGCTTATCGTTGCCGTCTGCTCGTTCCTTTTCGGGTTCTCCACTCTGATCGGTTGGTGTTATTACGGCGAAAAATGCGTTGAGTTCCTTTTTGGTTCCGGAATCATCACCGTCTACCGAATGGCGTTCACGGCACTGATCATGGTGGGCTCGATGGTCTCAGTGCCGCTGGTCTGGGCCCTCGGCACACTCCTCAATGGTTTCATGGCGTTCCCCAACCTTGTCGGAATGCTTTTCCTCGCAAGAGCGGTAAAACGCCTCACAAACCAATATTTCACCGCTAAAGCGGAGACCGCCTGAACACCGCGGAAGGCTCTCCCGCGGCGCTCTCCCTACGATCCTTCTAGCATCGCAAGGTACTGACGTACCCGCTGGTCAGGGGCCCCGTTAGCAAGAAGATCTGAAACCACAGCCACCGAGGCAGCGCCCGCAGCAATCACAGTGGGTGCCGTTGCAAGGGTAATACCTCCGATCGCAACGACCGGAAGCCCACTCGCTGCAGCCACCGTTCGACGCACCCCATCCAGTCCGACGGAGACGTAGCCCGTGTCCTTCGTTCTAGTGTCGAAGATGGGCCCGACCGCAAGATAGCTGACCGGTTGACGCAACGCGGATTGGACCTGTCCAAGGTTATGAGTCGACAATCCAATGACGGCCTGGGTGCCCAGGAGACGCCGGACCACCGGCGCCGGGAGATCTTCCTGCCCGAGGTGTACACCGCTCGCGTTGGATAGGAGGGCCAGGTCGCTCCGATCGTTCAGAATGAACTCTGCCCCTGCAGACACACACACCGAAGCAATCTCCTCACTCCAGCGCAGCACCGTATCCGCGGCGGTATCCGGAGCGCGAAGCTGCACGAGGCGTGCTCCTCCCTCCACGTAGGCACGCGCCAAGTCGGGCGGACGCCACCCAGCGCTCGCTGTCACTACAGCATCGACAATGACGTAGAGTCGAGGCCAGTGAGGTCTCCGTCGACTGCCAAGCTCGTTCATCGCTAATTCGCGAGTCGATCTAAGTACGACGTCGTATACCTTCCCGCCAAAAAATCTTCGTCTCGCAAGATTCGAAGATGAAGTGCGACAGTCGTATCGATGCCTTCGATCACCGTCATCTCAAGCGCCCGACGCATCCGAGCAATCGCCTCGTGTCGGTCGCGACCGTGGGTAACAACTTTCGCCACGAGCCCGTCGTAGTGTGGCCAGACCATGCAATCCGCGTGGGCGTATGTATCAACCCGGACTCCGACCCCCCCTGGTAGGCTGAACCGACGAATCAGCCCAGGGCTTGGGATGCCAGTATCGGGATGCTCGGCATTCACTCGACATTCGATGGCATGCCCGGTAAGCCGCACGTCCTCCTGACAAATGGACAAACCCTGACCCGCCGAAACCCGGATTTGCTCCTTAACAATATCCACACCGGACACCATCTCAGTCACTGGGTGCTCCACTTGAATCCGAGCATTAACCTCCAGAAAGAACGGGTCTCCCTGACCATTAATTAGAAACTCAAAGGTTCCAGCATTGCGGTAGCCAACCAATTGCGCCGCTGCAACAACCAGTGCGCCAAGGCTTCGACGTGAAGACGAGGTCAGCACGGTCGAAGGCGCCTCTTCCAACAGTTTCTGATGACGTCTCTGCAGCGTACAATCACGCTCGCCCAGATTCACCATCCGTTCATCATCAGCCAGGATCTGAAATTCGACATGCCGCGCGTCCTCTAGATATCGCTCCAGATAGAGTCGGCGGTCGCCGAAGGCAGCTTCCGCCTCACGACAGGCCGCCGGTAGAGCGGAGCGCAGTTCATCAAACGAACGCAATACCCTGAGCCCACGCCCCCCCCCACCGGACGTCGCCTTCACGATAAGCGGAAAACCAAGTGCCTCACCCAGTGATTCCCCTTCTGCTGGCAATTCAAACGACGGTGTGCCCGGCACTATCGGAAGCCCCGCCTCAGCCATCGTCTCCCTTGCCAAAGACTTGTCTCCGAGAAGGCGCAATACCCGAGTTGGTGGGCCGACGAACGCCACTCCAATGGCTTCACAGGCTTCGGCTAACGCCGGATGCTCGGACAGGAATCCGTAACCCGGATGTACAGCGTCCACACCGCTAATCTCGGCGGCGGTTCGGACAGCAGCGATGTTCAGATAGCTCTCGGCGCAACTGGACGGACCGATACATAAGCGCTCATCCGCGTGCAGCACAGGGAGACTGTCCGAGTCGGCCTGTGAGTGTGCGATGACCGTCTTGATGCCGAGGTCGCGGCAGGCGCAGATTATCCGGAGGGCAATCTCACCCCGGTTGGCGATCAGAACTTTTCTGAACATGTAGAAGACAACCGCCAACCAAGCTCAGGCTTCGGCGGGCGGTCGGATCGTGAACAACCGATCGCCGTACTGCACCACCTGGCCATTCTCGACGAAGAGGTCCACCACCTCCCCATCGCACGTCGATCTGATCTCGTTCATCAACTTCATGGCCTCAATGATGCAAAGCACGTCTCCCGTGCTGACTCGGTCACCCAACTGCACGAACGGTTCCGCATCTGGTTCGCCTGCTAGGTAGCAAGTCCCTAGCAACGGTGCTTCGATCGTCACGACCTCTCGAGGCACGTTCCCGCTCGGGACCGCAGGACCGTGGTCTGCGACCGCAGTTTCAGGAAAACGAAGACGAACACGTTCATCGCCCTGGTCCAACTCAAACTCAACGAGGCCGTGCTCGCGCATCAGCTCTACCATTTTCTTGATTTGACCGAAATCCATAAGCGCCATCGGACGGGCCACGCGCCACCCCATCGGCATCCGATCGGACGTGCCCGCTTTGTTTACTGATTAAACCACGCACAACCCCCGCGGCACGTCGGTTAATAGCTCGTAGCCGGTCGAGGTTACAGCGAGGTCGTCCTCAAGCCGAACCCCCCCCCGTGAAGGCAGGTACACTCCCGGCTCAATCGTGAAAACCATACCCGACTCCAGCACGACTTCGTCCTCAGGAACCAAGGCCGAAAGATCACGCTTCCCGATGCGTGGAGCCTCGTGCACTTCAAGCCCAAGTCCATGTCCTGTGCCATGGACGAAACGCTCTCCCAACCCATGTTGCTCAATTTTCAGCCTAGCAGCAGAATCAACCTCACCGACCGTGGCACCCGGCCTAACAACCTCTAACGCCGCTGCATGGCCCTCGCAAACTGCCCTATGCCAGGCCATCGCTTCCCCCGTCGGGGGACCCAAGCTTGCTGTCCTGGACAGGTCTACACAGTAGCCGTCAAGTACACCGCCGAAGTCGAGTAAAACGAGGTCGCCCGCCTCTAACTCACGCTGACCCGGTCGCGCGTGCGGAAGAGCGGTATTGGGACCACCAGCCACAATCGTATCGAACGACGGGCCCTCAAAACCCACCGCCTGGATGGCCCGATCTATATCCGCAGCCACTTCTCGCTCCTGGCGTCCCGGTCGAAGCCCAGCCAAGGCCTCACTCATGACCCGGGAGATCCGAAGACCCGCATCACGTAATTTTTCTAGTTCGTCAGCGTCCTTGACGACCCGAGCCTGCTCCACGAGTCCCGTGGTGCGAAGTAATTCAATCCGAGACTCAGCTAAAGCACCAACGAGCCAATCGTGACGGCCCACCGTGACGTGTCGACTTTCAAAACCTACTGGATCCGCTCCGCGCTCCACAACCAGATCGACGAGGGTTTCTTCGTATGACCCGGTGACTTCGACGGTCGCCATGCCCGGACACCCCGCTGTGCTCTCCAGAAGTGCTGTGGCAGAGCTGATATAGCGGGCGTCCACAATAAGACTAGCGCGATCTAGGCCGACAAGCAGCATGCCGGCGGTTCCACGAAAATTGGACAAATAGAAAACATTAGCGGGGTCAGTGACCAACAGGGCCGACACACCGGCGCCGTCGAACCGTGACCGCAGCGCGGCTAGTCTCGCCAAGAGACGAGTTCCGGGGATTAACGACACGAAATACGCCTCCCCAACCGCCCACTCCACCCTCTCGTACAACCCCAGAATTCAAACACGGATCAAAACTTCCTTTCTACCGGTCAATGCCCCCATCGCCCTACCACGATTTGCCACGGTGACGGCGTCCAAACACCCCTAATTAGCGGGCCGAAACGTTGACAGAGCCCCTAACTCCGTGTAGCATCCTCGTTTACGTTTCCGGCCGACATACCAACAATGCCAACGTACGTACCAACGCCGGCCACTGTCGAACGACAGTGGCACATAATCGACGCGGGCGAGCAGGTTCTCGGGCGGATTGCAACTGTGGCAGCCAAACTGCTCCAGGGCAAGCACAAGCCGCAGTATGCACCGTCCCTCGATACAGGTGACTTCGTCATAATCACCAACGCAGCCGGCGTCAAACTGACCGGCAACAAGGAAGAGCAGAAATTATATCGCCACCATAGCGGGTACGAAGGTGGGCTCCGCGAAGAGCGAGCCAAGACCCTGCGACAGCGGATACCAGAACGCATGGTGGAAGAGGCCGTACGTGGCATGTTGCCGAAAACCAAGCTGGGCAAGACGATGTACCGAAAGCTGAAGGTCTATGCGGGTCCTTCCCACCCGCATGCTGCCCAGCAGCCTACTCCACTTGAGGTGTCCTGACGTGACAGCGACGAGTGTCTACGGAACAGGCCGACGCAAGTCGTCGACCGCACGAGTTTTCTTGAAATCCGGATCCGGCGAGATCGAGCTCCGAGGAGCTCCGCTTGAAAAACGGTTCCCCTCGGCCGCTATCAGAACCAGAATCAGGGAACCCCTTGAAGTTGCAGAAGTGTCCGACAAGGTCGATGTCCTAGCCACCGCTCGCGGCGGCGGGATCACAGGCCAGGCTGACGCACTACGCCTGGGTATTGCACGCGCGCTCGTTGAGTTCGACCCAGAATTGCGCCCGCTCTTGAAGAAGGCTGGACTGCTCACAAGAGACGCGCGAATCAAGGAACGGAAGAAGTACGGACTGGCCGGAGCGCGGAAACGGTTCCAGTTCAGCAAACGCTAGCGCGCGACGGGACGTGGCGATGGCGATTGGCCGGCACTGCGTCCGCTGAGCCGGAGAGGGTGGAGGAAGCTTGGGTTCGATTGAAATCACGGAACTACTCGATGCGGGTGTGCACTTCGGTCATCAGACCAAGCGCTGGAACCCGAAGATGAGGCCTTACATCTTCGGCTCACGAAACGGGATCTACATTATCGACCTCAGCCAAACGGTTACATTGTTCGAGCGGGCCGAGACATTCGTTCGCGATCTCGCCGCCAGTGGCAAGACAATATTGTTCGTCGGCACAAAGCGCCAAGCTCAGGACCTCGTCGTCGAAGAGGCTCAACGGTGCGGGATGTACTTCGTCAATCAGCGATGGCTAGGCGGGCTCCTAACCAACTTCGTAACGATTCAACGAAGCATTACCCGGCTCAGGGATCTTGAAGCAATGGCAGAGGACGGTCGTTACGACACATTCTCAAAGAAGGAAATTGCGCGAATCGAGAAGGAGAAGCGGAAGCTGCACAAGAACTTGGACGGGATCCGCCACATGAAAAAACTGCCAGACGCGGTCTTCGTGGTTGATACCCGTAAAGAGAAAATTGCGGTTGACGAAGCACGAAAGTTGAAAATTCCGGTCATCGGAATCGTCGACACCAACTGCGATCCCGACGACGTCGACTATCTCATCCCAGGCAACGACGATGCGTTGCGTTCGCTTCGACTCTTCCTGTCTCGGATCGCCGACGCCGTCATTGCAGGACGCGGCCTTCGTGATGCCCCGGCGGACGTCGTTCCGCCGACCGGTGCGGTGAAAACGGCGAGCGCTCCCGCTTCCGAAGGAGCAGCGCCAGCGGCCTCTCCGGCTTCTGCTTAACTACTCGTTTGCGCCGTAAGCGAGGCCGGTATTCGGTGCCGGTTACTTGCGTACCACACTCGACAACACTACCGTAACCATCCGCGTGTCTTGACGCGGTGAGGAAGACTGCTATGGCAATTACCGCCGCACAGGTGAAAGAACTCCGTGATAAGACCCAAGCCGGTTTCATGGATTGCAAATCAGCGCTCTCCGAGGCCGACGGTGACTTAGACAAGGCCATCACCGTTCTACGCACCCGAGGACAGGCTCGTGCCGCCAAGCGTTCGGGGCGAAG
>DQEK01000210.1:7945-10342 GCA_003533545.1 Acidobacteriota bacterium
CGCACCCGAGGACAGGCTCGTGCAGCCAAGCGTTCGGGGCGAAGCACCAGCCAGGGCATGGTCGGTAGCTACATCCACATGGGAGGACAGGTAGGCGTCCTGATCGAGGTCGGATGCGAATCCGATTTCGTCGCACGCACCGACGAGTTCCAAACGCTGGTGCGTGAAATTTCGATGCACATTGCCGCAGCCAATCCGACGTATCTCGACAGAAGCGATGTCCCGAAAGAGGACATCGACCGCGAGAAGGAGATCTTCCGCGCGCAGTTCGAAGGTTCGAATAAACCCCCAGATGTCGTCGATAAGATCGTCGAAGGCAAACTCGACAGCTACTACCAGCAGGTCGTATTGCTCGACCAACCATCGATTCGAGAACCAAAGACCTCAGTCGGCGAACTGGTGACGGCCGCAATCGCTAAGATGGGCGAGAACATTACCATCGCGCGATTCGCTCGGTTTAGAATCGGGGAGGGGAAGGACTGAGTTCTCATTCCACGGAGAAACCACCCAACAGACACACTGGTCTATAATCCCAATACTCAATGCCTGATCCGGCGTATCGGCGGGTTCTCTTGAAGCTCTCGGGCGAGGCACTCATGGGCGACCGGGACTACGGGATCGACCCCGTGGTGTCGGAACAGATCGCGTCGGAGGTTGCTGAGGTACGTCAACTCGGCGTCGAACTCGCTATTGTCATTGGAGGCGGAAACATCTTTCGTGGACTGGCCGCAGCTTCCAGCGGCATGGACCGAGCCACAGCCGACAACATGGGCATGATGGCGACGGTCATAAACGCTCTCGCCCTCTCGGATGCTCTCGAACGTCATGGCACCGCCACGCGCGTGTTGACCGCCATCGAGATGCGTACCGTAGCCGAGCCGTTCATCAGGCGACGAGCTGTCCGTCACCTCGAGAAGGGGCGCGTCGTTTTGTTCGCAGCTGGCACAGGGAATCCGTACTTCACCACAGACACCGCGGCCGCACTCCGAGCGATGGAAATTCGAGCTGACGTCATCATGAAAGCGACCAAGGTGGATGGCATTTTCACTGCCGATCCGCTCAAGGAGCCTAATGCGACAAAACTCGACGCACTTTCGCATCAGGAACTTCTGGAACGTAGGCTTCATGTCATGGACGCCACCGCGGTCTCGCTCTGCATGGATAATGAATTGCCAATCGTCGTGTTCAATCTGACGACGCCGGGAAATGTGCGCCGCGCCGTCATGGGAGAAGCGATCGGGTCGACCGTCACCGCCTGAGCATCGGCGCTCAACAGGAAGGGCTGGTTCTCGCAATGAACATTACAGATGGCCCCAGTGCGGCGGTTGAGGCCCGGGCAGCAATGAAGGGCCAACTTGAGCATATCCGCCACGAATTGGCCAGCGTCCGCACCGGTCGCGCTTCCATCGGTATTCTTGATTCGGTACGTGTGGACGCCTATGGCACACAGGTGCCGTTGAATCAGGTCGCGACCCTGTCGGTACCAGAATCCACCCTGATCGTTGCCAATCCGTTTGATCCAACTCAGATCGGAGCCATTGAACGCGCAGTTCAGAGTGCCAATTTAGGCCTAAATCCCTCCAATGACGGAAAGGTCATACGAATTCCGATTCCCCAGTTGACCGACGAACGTCGGAAAGAACTGTCCAAAATCGTGCACCAACTGGCGGAGGAGGGGCGCAACGGCGTACGCGGTATCCGACGCCACGCCAATGATGCGCTCAAGAAACTCCTCAAGGAGCACATCATCTCCGAAGATGACGAACGGCGTGCCCTCGACGCGGTCCAGAAAGTGACCGACGAACACATCGCTGGAATTGACGGGTTGCAAGGAGCGAAAGACTCCGAACTTCTCGAGCGCTAGAGGCACGCGCCACAAGCCGTGCCTCTTACTTTCCATCTTGAATGCTCGGTCCTTTGTGGTGCGGGTCCATTCGACGCGACCAAGATCCATCACCTCTGCACATGTGGACGCCCCTTACTGACGCGCTATGACTGGGGCCGGGTACGTTCGACATGGTCCCGGTCAACCGTCCAAAACGGCGTGAGGTCGATGTGGCGGTACTCCCCCGTGCTTCCTCTCGAAGCGGACACGGCGCCAGTGTCTCTCGGGGAGGGATGGACTCCGCTCTTCAAGGCTTCACGTCTCGGAGCCGATCTCGGCCTGACACAACTATTGATTAAAGATGAAGCCCTGAATCCGACAAACTCCTTCAAAGCGCGGGGTATGTCGACCGCCGTCACTCGTGCCCGCGCGCTCGGAGCGACGACCCTGGCCGTGCCATCTGCCGGCAACGCCGCGTGTGCCCTGGCAGCGTATACCGCTCGAGCCGGGCTCCACGCCCAAGTATTCATGCCCAAAGACGTCAAGACTCCTTTCGTTCGCGAGTGTCAACT
>DQEK01000110.1 GCA_003533545.1 Acidobacteriota bacterium
GTGTTGGGGGTGGATCATTCGCTTCCGTTCATCGTGCTCGGTCGAGCGCGGGGATGGTCGCTGCGCCGTACGCTCGGGATTACCGGCGCCTGCGGTGTCGTCCACGTGGCGTCGTCCGTGCTCATCGGGCTGGGGGGTGTGGTCCTAGGGATCGCGCTTGATCGGTTGTCTTGGTTGGAATCTGCGCGAGGTGACCTTTCGGCGAAACTGCTAATCGGATTTGGGCTCGCCTATGCCTCGTGGTCGGTTTGGCGGGGGTTTCGCGGCCATGTGCATACCCATGTGCACTCACATCCAGATGGCACCACGCATAGCCACCCCCATGACCATCACGGTGAGCATCTCCATGCCCATGGTGTCGGTCGGGGCGTGACCCCGTGGATACTTTTCCTGATTTTTGCCTTTGGTCCCTGTGAAGCGCTCATTCCGCTGATGATGGCGCCGGCTATCGACGGTGTGTGGTGGCTACTCGGTGCCGTAATTGCTGTGTTTGCCGTGTGTACGGTGGGTGGGATGCTGGTCGTGGTTGCACTCGGCTACACCGGTTTCAACAGTGCCAGACTCGGTGTACTTGCACCACGAGTGGACGTGCTGGCCGGATTGACGATCGCTGCCAGCGGCGCATCGGTCCTCTGGCTTGGCATGTAAGGTCACGAATTCGGTCGGCAGTCCACCTGACCCCTAACGGCCTGGTTCCACCCACAATATCTAGTGTAACTTGAATCAGACGACCCTTTGTCTCGTGTGCCTGGCTTGACACTGAGGCTTGAGCCTGCGCATAGTTGCGTTGTGGCGCCGAGGCTGATCGTGCGCGCCGCGTACCTTAATTCGCCGCGTGCCCAGGCGCGGTTTGAGGAGTTGGCCCGCCATTCCGGGCTAGGGTTGGGCGTCGACAACCGGTCGTCGCCGAAAGTGCAGGGGCTAGTAGGTGCGTTATCCGCACGCCTCCTGTCACGCTGAAGCCCATCTCGCTATGACTGCAGCTGAATATCGACGCCTTCGCCGGATGTTGCAGCGCGAACGCCAGAAGGGACTTCTGGCCCTTGATCTGCTGGCTGACGTGGCTACCCAAAGTGATCGGGTTGTCGATGAGTCAGATGTCTCTGGAATCGATGAATCCGTTACGTCGGATTCGTCGACCAGTCGGCCGCGGCCGGTCTTACCAATGCCGTCACGATGACCGCGGCGAGGCCGAGTGTTTCTCAGTAGCAGCTGTGACGTTGTTGTCACTTTCGTGCTTGGGGAAGCATTTCAGTCAACCACGCTCATTACGACACTTACCTGTCAGTTCTTGGCCATGTTTCGCTCGTGCCCCCTGCCTGCTTAAACGACTGCAGGTCCGCCTATCGCTGAAGCCCTGCGGACATTTACGATAGACTCGCCGCCGCCGGGGTTTTGCCCTGGACGTGGGACGGGCTAATCGTC
Source organism: Acidobacteriota bacterium (assembly GCA_003533545.1). GTDB lineage: Bacteria > Acidobacteriota > Vicinamibacteria > Vicinamibacterales > UBA8438 > DQEK01. The sequence continues at coordinate 1,426 of DQEK01000110.1, forward strand.
GATGGGGTCGCCTAGTGCTGTACGACGTTGGTTTGATCGTTTTCGGACTCGCACTGGTCGCCAAAGGGGGCGACCTATTCGTCGGGTCTAGTATTCAGATCGGCAAGATTTTCGGTGTGCCGAGGTTCGTCATTGGCGGCACGTTGGTTAGCCTAGCGACTACGACCCCTGAGCTGGTTGTCTCGGCGAATGCTAGCTTTGATGGCGACGCCGGTATGGCTCTTGGCAATGCCGTTGGCTCGTGTGTCTGCAACATTGGGCTCATCGTTGGCACGGTGGCGCTATTGACGCCCGTGGAGATCGAGAAACGAGACTTTGTGCGGCGGGCGGGCTGGATGGTGTTGGCCGCCGCACTCGTCGTTGCCTTTACGTGGAATCGCACGCTCAGTCGGCCGCTGTCGATCGTACTTTTAGCGCTGTCGCTTGCTTATCTCGCCTGGGATTACATGGGAATCCGACAGCAACGCGTCAGGGCGCTGGACGAGGTTGGGCCAGCCGACACCAGTGGGTTAGCGAGAACGGTCACCTTCTTCGTGTTCGGCCTGGGCATGATAGTGGCCGGTAGCGAATTCTTGGTTGGCTCCGGCCAATCGCTTGCAAATGCGCTTGGGGTTTCCTCCGCGGTCATTGGGTTGTCGGTTGTAGCCGTTGGCACGTCGCTGCCAGAGCTTGTGACCGGTGTGTCTGCAGCCCGCAAGGGGGTGCCAGACTTGGCGTTAGGCAACATCGTGGGTGCCAACGTGTTGAACCTCTCTCTCGTTGTCGGGGTGTCCGGCGTGGTCCGGCCTCTTACTTTTGATCTGTCTACGCAGGTTTATTCCTACTCCTGGCTGGCAATTTTTTTTGCCGTCGTCATCGCGCTTGTAGCTTGGCGCGGACGGTTCCATCGTGGCGGTGGCTTGGTGCTACTTGTCCTCTACGTCGTCTACCTCACTGGGATGGCGTTTCTCTTGCCGACGGAACAGGGGATCTAACGCGGATGGTCATCCGGCTCGGGCAACTCGTGTCATTGTGGCTGACCTGCCCGCTGCTCTGGTTCGCTCATCACCCGCACAATAGGGAAACTTCCGCCAGGCTGGATCTCGTCGTCAAGCAAGTTCCAATTAACGAATCCGTCGTCTGAGCGGGGTTCGAGCAACGTGAAGGCTAACCGCCCCAGTGGCTGGGCGACGGGGATGGCTACGGTACCGGCCGGTAATTGGAACTCGGCTGGACCCCAGACCCCTTCGATGGTGCGTTCCAGATGCTCCTCGGTCTGACGGTCGGCCAGCGTTGACCGGCTAATGGCGAAACGCTCGCCGGCTAACGTCACGTCGGCTTCAAGCGCGGTGCCGTCGACGCCATGCGCCGCGAGGAGTTCCAGAATGGAGGTCAGGCGCTCTGGGATGTAGTACGTGGCCGGCGCCACTTCCTCCTCGCTTGCCGAGAACCGCCCGTACTCGTACATCGTAGTCGGCTCGGCCACGTCCAGGCGACGCCGAATGGGTGCCTGGGTATAGGGATGCTGCAACTCTTCGGTTGAGCCGAGCAGGATTTCGGTCGTTGTTGGCGATCGCTGAGCTTCGCCTCGCGTGGCTAGCTTGGTACCCACGACCGACTCCCTATCAAGACTCGTCACGAGCGATCTGATCTCGGCGGTTTGATTATGGGCGATACGGAGGAGTTCTTCTATGAATCGGCGCGAGGCGTTGACGCGTTCCTCAAAGGTGGCGTAGGCGTAGGCCTCGCTGAGGATACCGATACGGTTCCGAAGACCCGCGTAGTTGTTGTTGAACCGCGGTCGGTGGTCAAAGGTGCGCCAGCTGGGCTCAGTTCCGGATCCCCGTGGCACGTTGCCGTAGTAGTAGAGCTCCCATCCGTTGCTTGCCTTGATGCCTGTGGTAACAGTTGGGAGCCATTCGTCACGCAGGAGGCCGTCGATTAACGGGTGGGTGTTCGGGTGGAGCGGGGGAGCGTACGTGAGATGGTAGCCATGCTCGGTCCCGTTGGTCGTATGCAGGTCGACGATCACATGGGGGTCGTATTCCTGGTACGCGCGTACTAGGGCGCGTGCCTCAGGCGACTCCAATTTGGTGTGGTCACGGTTCAGATCGAGTCCTTGCGCGTTGGTCCGTTCTCCCATTCCGTCGAATGGACCGAACTGGAGCGGTCTGTTGTCGAACGCGATCTGTTCGTTTCCATCAGCGTTGTAGATCGGTGCGATGAGTAGGACGAGTGAAGCGCTCCATTCTGGGTGTTCGTTTCTCGCTAGTGCACGTACCAACATCAGCAGGGCTTCCTTGCCGCAGACCTCACCGCCGTGGATGTTGCCCTGAAGCCATACTCTGGTCCGCTCCGGTGCGATTACGGAGGAGGGACGCGCGTCCGGCACCTCTCCGACGACCATCAATGGCAACGGTCGTCCCTCGGTCGTCTGACCGAAGGTCGTGAGATGCATACGCTCTGACGACGCAGCAGCGCGCTCCAAAAACTGCACCACTTCGCCGTATCCGGTCGTTTGCTCGTAACGCGTACGTTCAGCACGGGTCCACAACGACGGTCCGCTGTCCGTGGAACTGGTTGGGCCGCAGCCCAGGGTGAGGAGCACTAGTACACTCGGTGGGAGCAGGCTGATCACGCGAGTCATATGATTTCTTCGAGTTGTCTAACGACCTCGTCGATGTCCGACGCCGGCCGGTGTGGCGATGGTTGCCACGAGGTCGAACGAGCCGGTTTGTGCCGATACCCACGTAGCCACGCTGATAAGAGCACCGGCCAGGAAGGGCAAGGCTCCGCCGCGGCGGGCGATGCCAGGACCGCAGGGAATGCTGGCCGTGGGAGTTGGAGTCATCTGCCGGGAGTATAATCCGCCAGCCGCGATGGGTAGTTTGTCCACTTATTTGTTTGACCTCGACGGTACTCTAATTGACACCACAGAGTTGATCATGTCGTCGTTCCGTCACACGATGCAGACCCATCTGGAACGGGTGCCGCCGGAAGCCGAGTGGCGGGCTGGATTCGGCACGCCGTTGCGGCCACAACTCGCGCGCTATGCGGAAGGGAACGTCGAACTTGATGCGCTAGTTGTCACCTACCGAGAATACCAGTGGGCGAATCACGACCGTCTCGTTTCGACATTCCCTGGCGTTACGGAGGTGCTAGTGGAACTCGCCGACCGAGGAGCGCAGTTGGGTGTTGTGACGAGCAAGAATCGCACCGGGGCTCTGCACGGTTTGCGTCACTGTGGACTCGACGAATTCTTTGAGGTGTTGGTGAGCGCAGACGACGTCGCCAAACACAAACCGGACCCGACCCCTGTGGTTGCAGCGTTGGTTCGACTCGGGGCGTCGTCGGAAGATGCGGTGTTCATTGGTGACTCTCCGTTCGACTGCATGGCGGGCCGAGCAGCTGGTGTGTCGACTGCTGCAGCTCTCTGGGGAGCCTTCGACCGAGACATCCTGGAGCCACAGGCGCCAGACCACTGGCTGGAGTGCCCCGAGCAAGTCCTGCGTCTTGCCGGCGGAATGCCGAGAGCGTGATATGGAAATTCCAGAGGGTTATCAACTGTTCGAGTGGGTCGATCCCTTTGAGGACCTCGTCGGTCCGCTGTGTTTCAAGGAAGACGAGTCCGGCCGGCTACGATTCGCGTTCGAGGCCACTGCCAAGCACGCGAACACGTCGGGGCAAATTCATGGCGGTATGCTGATGACGTTTGCCGACTACGCGCTGTGCTTAGTGGCTATCTATGGTTTGCCGGGTGAGCGTTGTGTCACTGTTTCTCTTAGCTGCGAGTTCACCGCACCCGGTCAGGTAGGCGACTTCATTGAGTCTGTTGCCGAGGTTGTGCGGCGAACGCGCTCTTTAACATTCGTGCGCGGGCAAGTTACCGCTGGGGACAGGACGCTGTTGAACTACAGCGCGATCGTGAAACGTTTGCCGCGGGCCGGTGGTGCGGTGCGCGTGGCCGGTCACTAACCGAACCGGGGATATAATTTCTGTTGCCACCGCGATTGGTGAAGGTGAAGGAGGGTCCGTACATGCGTCCTCGTCAGACTTTGTGGATAACCGTGCCCGGCCTGGTGCTGCTGGCGTCCGTCGCCTTCGCCCAGCAAGGGGCCGCTGATGGCGAATGGCGAAGCTTTGCTGGTGATCTAGGCAGTACAAAGTACTCGCCACTCGATCAGATCGACGCCGACAACATTAGGTCGTTGCAGATCGCCTGGCGCCGGCCGATCGTCGATATCGGGTATCGGGAGATGGACCCAAACCTTCGGTATTCGAATGTCTCGAGCGCTGCGCCACTGATCGTTGATGGTGTTGGGTATGTTCCAAATGCGATTGGACTCGTGGAAGCGTTCGATGTAGCTACCGGGCAGACCCGCTGGACCCAGCCACCATTCGGGGGGGCGGAAGACCTCCGGGGTGCCGGTACGCGCGGGGTTGCCTACTGGACCGATGGGGCCGAGGCTCGCATCATTGCTCAACGCGGCGAGTATCTGTACGCGTTGCACCCAGACACTGGGGAAATATTCGCGGATTTCGGTGAGAGTGGCCGAGTGCATTTGACCATCGGTCTCGCCGAGGGGGCTCGGTATCGCTGGGGAGGCGCCCCGACCGTGGTGCGAGACGTCGTCGTGCTGGGACAGTCGATGTCCGACACGTTTCAGACGAAGGAGGCGATTCGCGGTGATGTTCGTGCCTTCGATGTTCGGACCGGCGACCTGCGGTGGGTTTTCCACACGGTTCCTCAGGCTGGCGAGTACGGCACCGATTCGTGGGCGGATGATTCCTGGCAGTATTCGGGTCACGCGCCGGTGTGGTCGCTTTTTAGCGCCGACGAGGAACTGGGGATGGTGTACATGCCGGTTACCTCGCCGACCAGCGACATGTACGGGGGGCACCGTGGGGGCGACAACCTTTATGGTCAAAGTCTCGTGGCGGTTGATGCGGAAACGGGGGAGCGCGTCTGGCACTTCCAGACCGTGCATCACGGGTTGTGGGACTACGACCCACCGGCCGCTCCCATCCTGATGGATATCAACGTTGATGGGCGCGAGATCAAGGCAGTTACCCAGCTGACGAAACAGGCGTTTGCGTTTGTGTTTGACCGTGCTAGCGGAGAACCAGTCTGGCCAATCGAAGAACGTCCGGTGCCGCAATCGGGTACCCCAGGTGAGCGGACATCTCTGACCCAGCCGTTCCCGACCAAGCCTCCGGCGTTCGACCGCCAAGGTGCGACGATTGACAATCTAATCGACTTCACTCCGGAACTCCGGGAAGAGGCGATCGCGATTACGGACAATTACGTCATCGGGCCCTTGTTTACCCCGCCGTCGGTGAGTGGCGACGGTCCGAACGACAAAAAAGGGACGATTCAACTGCCGGGATCGCAGGGTGGTTCTGATGTGCAGGGCGGAGCATTCGATCCGGAGACTGGCTTCCTGTACATCCCGTCGATTACCTCACCCTTTGTTGCAGACGTGCTGGAGGGGAACCCAGACCGCACTAATCTTGCGTACGTGAAGGGGGGACGGCAGTGGATTGGAGGTCCGCAGGGTTTGCCGCTGTTCAAGCCGCCCTACGGACGGATTACGGCGATCGACATGAATCGCGGCGAGATCGTCTGGATGACTCCGAACGGCGATGGGCCCAGAAATCACCCCGCCATTAGTCATCTCAACCTGGGGCCACTGGGAGTGCCCGGTCGGCCGGCGCCGTTACTGACGAAAACGTTGCTGTTTGTGGCGGAGGGGTCGACTAACCGTCCCGGCGGGGCACGCGTGCCTGAGGGGATGCCGCCTGAGATCGTGACTAACTACGGCGGCCGCATTTTTCGTGCCTATGACAAGGCGACCGGGGATGTGGTGTGGGAGACTGAATTGCCGGCGGGCAGTATTGCGCCGCCGGTTACCTACCTGTCTGGGGGCAAACAGTACTTGCTGGTGTCCACCGGGGACGTGAACACGGCCGGCGAAATCCTCGCGTTCAGTTTGCCCTAAATGATGGGCGAGGCCAGGGTCACGCGGTGCTGCGCACGAGCGAGACATGACCCCGCCTTGCTGCGCCGCCCGTGAGACGTCGCCGGTTCACCAGGGTACCGAGACCCGTTTGGTGAGGCCGTCGTTCCTTCCGATGTATGAGAGTAACCCGAGGGGTTAGAACCCTCGCTTGCGCCCGCGAAGACCGCGGCGGCTCCCTTTGGGTTTGGCCGGGCGTCGTCCGAAGTCCATACCACCAGCTGGAGGTCCGTCGTCCATGAACTGCTGAGGCGCTCGCGGTGCGCGGTCGCGCGCCTCGCTAACCCGAAGATTTCGTCCGTTAAGCTCTTTTCCGTCCAGTTTTTCAATCGCCGCGGTCACTGCTGACGCGTCGCCGAACTCGATGAACGCGAAGCCACGAGGGCGATCTGTGGCACGGTCAAGCGGTAGGAACACCTCCGTCACCGGACCCGCCTCAGCGAACAGTGTTTCGAGGTCAGTCTGTGATGTTTCGTAACTAAGGTTACCAACGAAAATTCGTGAAGAAATGATG
>DQEK01000186.1 GCA_003533545.1 Acidobacteriota bacterium
ATCCTCTTCTTGTTCGCACGCCTTTTCGCCCTGGCCGCCCAGGACCGTGTCATCCGGCTCGAAATGCGGCTCCGTCTGCGCGAGTTGCTACCTGACGACCTACAGGATCAGATCAACGAATTCACCCCAAAACAGATGGTCGGCCTGCGGTTCGCCGGCGACGCCGAATTACCAGCTTTGGCTCGGAAGGTGCTGGAAGAAAACATCACGGCCGCGACACCGATCAAGAAGCTAGTCACGGACTGGCAGGGCGACTACCACCGCGTGTAGACGAGATGCGCGTCATCAATGCTCTCAAAAGGCTCGGCGGTCGATTCCCCCAAGAAGTAGGCCTAGCGGACCAGCGGCCTCACGGCCCAATAGGCGGTCGACATCCCGCGCTCGTAGCCGTCGTAGACAAACGCTACCGCCCGGAGACAGGCTCCATCCTGAAGGCCTCACGATTGGACGCCAGCCAGAGACCCCCGTCAACGACGAGGGTGGCGCCAGTGATGTAAGACGCAGCCCGCGAACAGAGGAACAGCGCCGCATTACTGACATCCTCTATGAGACCAAGCCGCTGCAACGGCGTAGCTTTCTCGGCCCGTTGCTTCGCAGCATCATCCAGTAGCCGGCGCACCCCCTCGGTGTCGGCGATCGGTCCGGGGGCAATACCGTTGACGCGGATACCGTGGGGCCCCCATTCAACCGCCAGCACCCGCGTCAGCGCGTCGACACCGGCCTTGGCAGAGGCGACATGCAGTTGAGCCGGTGTACCCAGGTAATGCAGCGTCGCGCTGATGTTTAACACAACGCCTCCACGTTGTTTTAGGTGCGGTAGCGCCGCCTTACAGCAGTGAAAAGTTCCCTTTAGATCGATGTCGACCACCGTACCGAACCCGTTGGGAGACAAATTTTCCGCCAAGCACAGAAAGTTTCCGGCCGCGCCGTTCACGAGGATGTCAAGACCTCCGAACTCGCTCACCGTGCGCTCAACCGCGAATGCAACCGCTTCCGCATCGCGGACGTCGGCCTCTACCGAAACGGCCCTACGCCCCAACGCCCGAATCTCCTCGGCGGTCGGGTCAAGGTGCTCGGATGACCGACTGGTGACCGCCACGTCACACCCGTGCCTCGCGAGCTCCAGAGCGATACCTCGACAAATACCGGTGCCACCGCCGGTCACAAGCACTGACCGGCCGGTCAACAGGTCCGATTGAAACAGCATACATGCCTCCTTGGGTCTCTTCGATGTTCGCGCCAATCACTCGGAACGGGGATTTTGTCACGCGCTGCAATACAATGCGGCCGGCCTTGCGAATCATCACGCTGCTCACGTCGGCGTTCCCGGTCTGGGTGCTCGTCTGCGGCTCCCTTGCGCTGTTGCGCCCGGCTCTGTTCACGTGGTTCAGCGGACCGCTGATCACCGCGGGACTCGGCGTAATCATGCTCAGCATGGGGATGACGCTCGGGTTCGAGGATTTTCGTCGTGTCGCTCGAGAGCGGCAACGGATCCTCCCTGGAGTGCTCCTGCAATACACGATCATGCCGGCGCTGGGCTGGAGCCTCGGCTATCTCTTGGCGCTGCCGACTCCATTCGCAGTTGGGCTAGTGCTGGTGTCCTGCTGTCCGGGCGGCACGGCGTCAAACGTCATTTCATACCTAGCCAAAGCGAACGTGGCGCTTTCGGTCACGATGACGGCTGTGTCTACGCTCCTAGCGGCCCTAATGACACCAACCCTCACCGCGCTGCTCGTTGGCAACCGCATCGATGTATCAGCGGCTGGGTTATTCCTCGACACAGTCCAGGTGGTCATTCTGCCGGTGGCCTTCGGCGCCTTACTGAAGTGGCGTTTTCCGAGAGTGGTCGAACCGATACTTCCAATCGCACCACTTGTCGCTGTGCTGACGATCACGCTAATCGTAGCCTCGGTCGTCGGCGCCGGACGGGAGCAAATACTCGAAGCTGGCGTTCGGTTGCTCGTCGCCGTGTTCGGCCTGCATCTGCTTGGGTTTCTCTTCGGTTATTTGGCCGGCAAAGCCGCGCTTGGGCACGAAATCTCGGCGCGGACCGTGGCCATCGAGGTCGGCATGCAGAACTCTGGACTTGGCGTTGTCCTGGCACGCGGCAATTTCGCAAACCCGCTCGTGGCGATCCCTAGCGCCATCTCCACGGTGGCGCACTCACTGATCGGCAGTCTCGCCGCGGCGTGGTGGAGCCGGTCAACACGCGGCGCTCGCCTGAAGACCTGACGGACCCTACGACGCGAAGTTAGGGGGTGGCAACAGCTCGTTCAACCAGGGCGCGCACGGCGGCGGACAAGTCGAGTGCGAGGGCAGCGCAACGACCCTCTTCCGACATCTTGCGCCAGGTTTTACGCAAGACACCAAGCAGTTTGTCATCGTCGTGCTTCGGGGCAAAATCGACCAAATAGTGTTGGAGAAACACGAGGCAAACGACATCCTCAAGCAACTGGACATCCGGGTCGACCTTGAGCCGTTCCTTCCGTAACAGCGAACCGACCCTACCGATCACGGTGTCATCGTAGCCAACGTCCCGAAGAATGTCGGCCGTGGTCGCGGCGTGGAACTGGGCCAAGTCGGTGCGCCACCGGCGGTAGCCGTCTCGCCCGGCGGGATAGTCGGTGCGAAGGCTCGTCCAGCGACGAATGTGCTGACATCGTGCTGCCAGCCGAACCGTCTCCGGCGCCTCGGGCCGGTAGCGATCCATACAGGCGGTCATGCGACGGGCATAAACCAATTCTCTGGGCTCTTCTACACCGTCGACCAGTTCACGGTTCGGGTCCTCCGCGTTCGCGGCATCGAATCGCTCGAGCGCCAGCTGGAATCGATCAAGCGAGAACATCGGCAGTCCGTTCCTCTGCGACAGACACCCTCACTTCGCCCAGGCCAAAGCGAAGGCCTACGTAAGTTGGCCAGCGGCAACTTAGCCGTAGCGACAGACAGTCGCGTCCGAGAGTCATGATAGTTTCATCGTGACACTAGCCTGAAGTAGCTTTGTTCGACGGTTACCCGTTCTTTTCAGACGCCTCGCTTTCCAAACAATGTTCCCCGACGAAAACATCCATCCTGAGTTTCATCGCATGCTTGGACGAGACACCAAGGAGAAACTCCTCGGTCATCGCGGCCTCGTGGTCTGGCTCTACGGCCTGTCGGGTTCTGGAAAAAGCACCTTGGCGCGAGCGCTGGAAGTTCGGCTACATGGAGAGGGCGTCCTCACCTGCCTGCTTGACGGGGACAATATCCGTGCCGGCCTCAATCGGGGATTGGGTTTCACCGACGAGGACCGCCTGGAGAATATTCGACGCGTCGCCGAGGTAGCGAAGCTCTTTTCCGAAACCGGCGTCGTTGCCCTCACGTCGCTCATCACGCCGACG
>DQEK01000126.1 GCA_003533545.1 Acidobacteriota bacterium
TCTCACAGGATTCGTGCTTGCCGCCGCCGCCGGTGCACATTCACTGGGGATCTCGTCGGATGAAGAGGGCGGGCGTCTTGACCGGATCGCGGCCGTGTCTGTTGGCGCTTCTCTCTATGGCATCGGAGTTGCCTCCTATTATGTGAGTCGCTCTTACGCAAACCTTCTGATCATCCTGTTTCCGGCATTCGCGTTGGCTGCTTCAGGTCTTTGTTCGTTGCTTCGACCAGGGCTTCGTGAGACCCGGCCCGAGCGCCTCACCCTCATCGCACCGATGGCCGTGGCGCTACTTCCGCTGACATTCTTGTTGCACCAGTCGATGCCTGGCGATGAACTCGCACGCATACGAGGGGACGTTCCCGAGTCGGTCTTCCCGTTCACCACAGACGCGGCTGGCATGGGCGAGGTCGTCGAAAGCGTTGTTGACGTCTACGGGATAACTCGAAGTGAGGTGGGGATTGCTTCGTCCGTTTCCATGCCTCTAGCTGGGCGCTACGGCATTGTTCCCGCCCTTGCCTACAACGCGATGGACGCCATAGTCACAGTGCCGCAAGCACGGCGTCAATGCGAATCATTCTGGCGGTCCGACCTCAAGGTTGTCCTGGTGCACCCCCAAGGGATGCACGAACCACTCGAACCTGTGTTGGGGTGCGGTTCGTTCGTCTTCGACCGGGTCTTCGACCCCGCGTTCGTCGCCTACACCCGGTCCTTGATGCCGGACGGTCTTATAGCCACGATTGAGGAGGCGACAACCAACGGATTGTTCGAGGAGACTGCTGCCAATGGTGTGGCGTTGATCTTGGATCCTCGCGAGTGGACGGGGCGTGGGGGGCTCTATCCACGCCTCGAGGGCCTCCACGAAGAGGTAAAGCTGGTGAGTGAGGTGCCTCAGTCCAGCATTTGCCTTGAGCGCCGAAGGTGCGATTCGGAAGGGCGCGCACTCGAGGTGCTCGTCTCTGCCGAGACGGGTGGCGGCTGGCTGGTCGGACGTTTTCCCGTCGTCGAGTCGGCGTCGAACCTCAATGAGCTGGTAGTAACGCTGGACGGCGCGTGGCTGGCGGGCAGTCCCGAACGTCTTACTTCCTGTGCTCCGGTCGTTGACGTCGAGCCGGAGACGGTGGGTGTCGTCGTCAGGGAATGCGTGGGTGGCGACATTGCGGTCGCCTTCTTGGCGGATTGGTTGGTGGAAGGGTGTAGCAAATCTCGGAATCCCTGGCTCTGCCCAATTGACCGAGAACTCGCGGAACTTGCCACTGCGGGGGTTGACACAAGGTTCTTTGATCCGATCGCCGGTCAAGCGTTGGTCGTACCGAATGTCGATCAATGGCGCGACAAGGGTGGTCACTTCCTTGGAGTGCTCCTCGCAGACCTCGATATCGAGGTCTTGGAAGGCATTCCCCTAGGAGCCGAAAGCTGTGGGGTTGCGGCCTGGTGCGGTACCGATGGGCGCAGGCTCTTCCTCCTCCATACAGCCAAGCGGGAGTCAGGACTGCTCCTAGTTGCTGCACCCGTCGCAGGTCTCGGGGAGAATCTTGATCAAGCGGTCGTAATGGTGAACACGTCACGTATGTTTGGGCGCTCCAACAACCTTCCCACCTGCGATATCGGCGGAGAGGTGCTTGGGGGAACTCGTGACGAGGCTGGCTGGGGCGAGAGAGCCTGCCATTCGGTGGTTACCCCCACGCAGGTCTCCGGCTTGTTGTCGTGGGTGGTCGACGGCTGCGAAGGACGATCGGGGTGGTGGCTTTGTCCGTGATCAGAGCGACGCTGACGCGACGGACGAAGAGCCTTCTAGGAAGCCAGTCTCGATGCGGCCACAGTGTTGTTGTACTTGGCGCTGGAAAACTTGCCGTTGTTGCAGCTTGTTATCGGGCATCGGGAGGTCATAAACGGCAACGCGGAGGCTCCGGACATCACCTTCGGATGGGTGGCGGTCGGTGTGGTCGACATCGGCGTCTTTGGTGGTCGGCGCGATGGCTAGCGTTGGGGGCACTGGGATGATGCTTGCGGGCCTCGCTTTGTGTGTGGCGGATGGTGAATACAACTGGATGTATTGGTGGCTCTGCACTTCTCGCGACGGCGGGAAGAAGGCGGTCCAACAGTGAGTTTCGATTCAGCTACCAAGGGGGCCAGTTCTGGGGGTAAGGACGGCTCACGTGATCGCTTAACTGAGCTTTGGCTTCTGGTGTTCGTCATTGCCTTACCGATGCTTGCCTTGGCAATGATCGGCAAGGCCGTGAGAACTCCTAGTGAGGACCTGCTCGACCATGTCAACTCGTGGCATCTTGGCATCGCGTCTGGGCTCAGGGACCGCGTTGCATACGCGATTGTCCTACTTCTAGCAATCGCGGCGCTGGGCTTGACCCTGGCCATGTCATCACCGCTTGCACGACGCCTCTCCGTGAGTGTCCCAAGTGGTAGATGGTGGCGAATCCTCCCTGTTGCAGGAGCGGTGGTTGGCTTGACGACGGCTCTTCTGACTCGAGATGAGCGTCTGTCTGCCGATGCCTTTAGTGGCTTTGCACTGTTCGATGTTCTGTTGGTCGTTGTCTTGGCGTTGGTGATTCTGGCCCGTCGGGACATGCGGCTTGCTGTCTGGGAAGCCCCGATCGTTCGGCGGACTGTGTGCGTGTCCGCCGTCGTCATTTTGCTCTGGCGGTGTCTGCCTTTGATCCAGAGGCCCCGGTCGACGCTTGATCCCTATCACTCCTGGTTCGTGCTCAATGAACTCCTGAGTGTCGTCGGC
>DQEK01000316.1 GCA_003533545.1 Acidobacteriota bacterium
AGGCGTCATGATCGACATGTTGAAATTGATGTCCACCGCTTCTGGAATCGGCCCGGTTATTTCACGCCACTGGAGGCCGAGCTGTTCGCTGTTGTAGGCGCGTGTCTCTGAGGGTGCTAACTCGATGGTGACTTCACCGACGTTCGATGCGGCAAGGTCCAACATCGGACCCATCGGTCCACCACCGCGCGATCCCATCGGTTGGTCACCGATCGAGGCCGCGACATGCCGGAAGTAATCCTGACCGGTTTCTTCGAACAGACGGGCACGAAGCCGTGCCGCGCCAGCCTCAAGTTTCTCGACCGCAGCCGACGTGACACCGACCGGTGTGCCTTGCGGGAGCGTAACCGACGCCGCCATCACGTCCGCCTCGATTGAGGGGAAGAAGCGGAAGTTTGTCCAGCCACCGGCCACCATCCCGATGGTCAGAACGAGCATTGCCACACCGATGGCAGCGGTCAAATACCGCCAGCGGAGCCCGAGCAGCAAGGTCGGTCGGTAAGCCTTCTGGATAAACACCTTGAGCCCGTTGGCGAAGCGGCTTTGGAACCGCCGCCACAAACTGGGTTTTCCCTGCGGCTTCATGTGCGACAGGTGGGCCGGCAGGATGCCGAGCGACTCGACAAGCGAGAAAAGCAAACACGGGATTACGATCAGCGGGATTACACGAAAAATCTTGCCCATCATGCCCGGCACGAACATCAGCGGCGTGAACGCCGCGACGGTCGTGAGAACCGCGAAAATAACGGGCTTCGCGATTTCCTGTGCACCCTCGATCGACCCGCGGAGCCCATCGCCATGGTCCTCTTGGTGCCGGAAGATGTTCTCGCCCACAATGATGGCGTCGTCGACTACGATGCCGAGCACGGTGACGAACGCGAACAAGGACATGATGTTGATGGAGACGTCAAGACCCGGCATCAACGCCATTGCACCAAGGAACGAAATCGGAATCCCGAGACTGACCCAAATCGCGAGGCGCAGCTCAAGAAACAGGGCGAGCACGAGAAAGACCAATACGAACCCGCCCGCACCAGTACGCAACATCAGGGATAGCCGGGCACTCAACATCGCTGCCCCGTCTTGCCAAATCGTCAACGTAATCCCGTCGGGCAAACGTGCCTGTGCAGCATCGATGTAGTCGTGAACCAGCGCTGCGATTTCGAGCGCGCTTTGTTCGCCGGTCCGGAAGACGGAGACCATCATGGTGGGCGTGACGTCGAAGCGGGCGAACTGATCAGTTTCGGCAAACCCATCGACAACAGTGGCGACGTCTCCGAGCACTAAACGGCTCCCGTCGGCACGCGTCCAGAGCACGAGGTTCTCGTATTCATCGCCGCGGTAGGCCTGGCCGATCGTGCGGAGCAAGATCTCGCCGCCCTCTGTGCGTACCGACCCGCCAGGCAGGTCAAGTGAGGAGCGTCGGACAGCATCAGCGACCTGGTCGAACGTCAGTCCATGTCGTCGCAGCGAGATTTCCGACACCTCGACTGAGATCTCGTATGGTGGTGCACTGACAACATCGACCTGAGTAATACCGGGGATGGTGGTCAGTTCGTCACGGACTTGTACCGCGGCTGCTTTGAGTGCGAAGGGATCGACATAGCCGGAGACGGCAATGTCGGTGACCTGCATGCGACTGACCATCTCGCGGACAATCGGTTTTTCGGTCTCAATAGGAAAGGTGGTGATTGCGTCGACGTTGCTCTTGACGTCGTCAATCACCTTGCGCGCGTCGGCGCCGAGCTCAAGCTCCACGATGACCGTGCCCATTCCTTCGGACGCCGTCGATTGAATCTGCTTGATTCCGTCGGTACCCTGGATGGCTTCCTCGATGCGAATGTTGACCGCCTGTTCGACTTCCTCCGGTGCGGCACCGAGATAAGGCACCTCTATGGTGATCCGGTCGAGTTCAATCTCCGGGAAAATCTCCTCGCGAACAGTGGTCGTGGCGGCAATGCCGGTCACCACGATGAAGACCATCATGAGGTTTGCTGCAACGCCGTTCCGAGCGAACCAGTCGATCGTGCCCTTCATGAGTTCTGTCCGAGGGGGCGGTCCGTCCTAGCGTCGGCTCCATGAGCGGCAGCTGTGTCCGGCGTGTCGGAGGCGGACAGCGCGTCGCGAACGGCGTCTTCCAAAGCAGCCTGCACGCGTTCTTGAAGCGCTACGACCGAATCGAGCGTCCCGTCAACCTTGACTGTTTGGACGACATCGCCGGTCTCGACGTCGAGCAGATGCGCCGTGACGCGGAGCTGGTCGGCGACACGTTGATAGCCGCCGGTGATGAGCCAGGTGGCACGCTGGTCGCTAGCCGCATTCAGCGCGGCGGTGTCGTCAGGGGCTTCAATGGGGACGATGGACACTCGTTCGAGCTGTTGCAGTCCGTCGGTGAGCGCCGTCTTCAAATCTTGGCCCAGTTGCTCGTCCGCCGGGTTACGGGAAATGTTGGCGAACAATGCCAGTGCGACACCCAAGCTGGTGTCGGGGTCCCGGCTCGGGCGTGCCGCCGGGTCCGCGGCACCGCCGAGTTCGGTCCGGACGGCTGTGATCATCTGGTCGGTCAGTTGGTCCAGGGCGTCGAGGGTTCCGTCTACCTTGACCGACCCGACGAGGTCGCCGTCGGCAACCCCGAGGACCCGGGCCGTTATCCGCAACTGGTTGCCCACGCGCTGATATCCACCACCGACTAGCCACTGGGCCGCGCTGGCTTCAGCGGCCGCGAGGGCGCCAGCCCCTTCGGTGGCCGAGAGCGGGACGACGCCTATTGCCTCGTCTATGAGGGCTGCGCGCAATGCTGTCGTCAGGGTCGCGCTAATCTCCGTGTCTCCTCGGTCTCGCGATAGGTTTGCAAAGGGCAGGACCGCCACTTGCCGAACCGCAGCGGAGCCTGTGGCTGACGCGGTGGTCGGGGTGGGCTCCGGTGCCGGGGTCGGTTCTGGGGCTGGGGCGGGCTCAGGGCTCGAATTCAGAGCGGATGTTTCGGGAGTAGACGGGGCGTCAGGACGCCCCCGTCCAGCCGCCGCTTCACGTCTGGCGAGGTCGCGACCTCCTCGCGCGTTTCCTGTCCGTCCCGGTTCCACCACAGAGTCCGGTTGTCTCGTGGCTCGATTCGGGCGCGCTGGTGCCACGGTTGGCGGAATCGGGTTGGTTGCCACGGCGTCCGCCGACGCGGCGGTCAGCCGGGCGAGCTCTCGCCGGATGGCGGCGATTTGCTCTTGCTGGCTCTGCCTCGGGTCAAGAGCGAACGTAGCACTTTCTCGGTCCTCCGCTGGCGAGATTGGAGGCGCGGACTGCCTGCTGAGGGCGTCAAGCGAAGATTCAGACGGCGCGGTTTCAGTTGTATCGCCCTGCCTAGCGAGTTGTCGCCGGACGAAGGCGAGCTGCTCTTCTCGGCTTGAACTCCAGTCTGGTGCCTCTACTGCAGGCGCGGTTTCCGCGCTCCGTGTCGGGTCAGGGTCGAAGGTGGCATTTGTTCGGTCGTTAGGACCCGACAAGGGAGGTGTTGACTGGCCACTGACGTCGGCGGGTGCGGGATCAGACGAAACGGTCTCAGTCGTTGTGTCCTGCTGGGCGAGTTGCTGGCGAATGAAGGCCAGTTGCTCTTCCCGGCTCGACCTCCAGTCTGGGGCGCTTATCCCACGGGTGGTTTCCGCCGGGGGCGTGGCTTGGGGTGTCGTGTTTTCGGCCATTCTGACGCCGTCGTCGATGATGCGTACCGCCATGCCATCGGTGACGGTGTCCAGTGTTGAAACAGAGACAGCCTCTCCCTCAGCAAGACCGCCACTCACTATTACCGTGTCGGTGGTCGAACGTAGGACCTCTACCTGCCGGAATCGCAGCCGGTTGGCGTCGTCGACGACCAACACCTGGTCACGCCCTCGGAGTGCCGACCACGGGAGCACCACCACGTCGTTCACCGCGCGACCCTCGATTTCGGCTTCCACGAACATCCCGGCTGCCAGTGGTGGCCTGGATGGGTCGTTCCCCGGCGCGTAGGGGTCTTCCACCTCGGCCACGACGTGTACCATGCGGCTAACCGGATCGATCTCGCTCTCTGTTCGAACGACACGTCCTTGCCATGTGTATTCCTGGCCGGCGAAGTTGGACGAGATCGTAACGGCGGGGCCTTCCTGTTGCATGGACCCGCGATAGGATAACGGGACACTCACGTAGGCGAGTTGCTCGTCCGGCAGCGGCAGCCGAATCTCCGCCGAGTCCACGGCATAGACCCTCGCGATTGGATTACCTTTGGTCACGAACTGCCCCACGTCAACATCCTTGCTTTGCACCCGACCCGCATACGGCGCCTTGATTTCTGCTCGTTCCAGGTCTCGACGCGCACGGTCTAGTGCTGCTTCGGCGGCCGCGACCGCGGCACGCGCATCGTCGACCTGCGGTTCCCGTAGCGTGAGCGCGTTGGCGTTGCCGCGACCCAGTTCTTCCCACTCACGCCGCGCAACGTCCGCCTCGGCCTCTTCCTGCGCGAGTCTCAGCTCCGCTTGAGCCAGTTGCGCCTGGCCCGCGATGACCGCCTGCTGGTAGTCG
>DQEK01000048.1 GCA_003533545.1 Acidobacteriota bacterium
GTGCTGAGGAAGCGTTGGCGCTTCGGACGGCAGGTATTCCCTTTGAAGTGGTCCAAGGAGTCACGACCGCTGTAGCCGCACCTGCCGCAGCCGGCATTCCGGTGACGCACCGCGGGCTGGCGTCCGGCTTCGTCGTCGTCTCGGGACACGACGAAAAGAGCTTCCTCCCTGTTCTTGGGTCACTCACCCCCGACACGCTCACGGTGGTGGTATTGATGGGACTATCAAATCGGCAGGCCATCGCCACTTGCCTGCTGAAGTACGGGTGGCAACCCGACACACCCGCTGCGGTAATCTTCGCTGCGTCGACACCTCGAGAGCGGACCTGGACGGGCAGCCTGACGGATCTACGTAATGCAAGGCTGGACGACTCAGACCCGGGCACAATTGTGGTGGGAAGCGTAGTCAATCTTCATAATGCCGCGCTCGGAAATGAGACGACGCCAGTAGCCGTCATCGCTAAGGGGAAAAGCTGATCATGACCTGGAAGGATCTATTAGGTGAACGTGTGCCTACGGCTTTGGGGCGCGAGATCGACACCTATGAGAACCAAATCGCTTTGAAGCGTCTCGGGAAGATCGACGACAAGGTGTTCGCCGAAACGAGACTGCGGCGCGGCGCTTATGGGCAACGTTACGACAACGGCCAGCGGAACGACGGAACCGGGGTTAAGCCGTTGCCATTTCCCTCAAATGGTCAAACGAAGGGTCCCGATACGATCTGGGACGCACCGGGGATGCAGCGTATCAAGATTCCGTTCGGTGGATTAACGACCGCCCAAATGGACACTCTCGCCGACCTCGCGGAGGAGTACAGCGACGGGGTCTGCCACATCACGACCCGGCAGGATGTCCAACTCCACTACGTGCACATTGACGACACCCCATCCCTGATGCGACGACTCGCAGCAGTGGGTATCACCACCCGCGAAGCCTGCGGGAATACGGTGCGCAACGTCACCGCTTGTCCGATTGCCGGCGTGTGTCGTGACGAAACGTTCGACGTAACGCCCTACGCCCTAGCCTCGATGCGCTTTCTCTTAGGGCATCCGGATGCCCAAGACTTCGGACGCAAGTTTAAGGTGGCGTTCTCCGGGTGCCGCGATCACGCGTGCGGATTGGTCAACATGCACGACTTTGGTGCCATCGCGGTAACCAGGACCACCGATGGCGTCGAGCAACGCGGATTCGAAGTCTATATCGGAGGTGGGCTTGGAGCCGTTCCTCACGAGGCGAAACCGTTTGAGTCGTTCATGTCCGAGGAAGAGATACTGCCGACGTTGCAAGCAATCTCCAGGGTGTTTGCCAGACTCGGCGAGAAGCGTAATCGCGCGCGGGCACGTGTCAAATTCCTTGTAGCCCAACTCGGGGTAAACGAGTTCCGCCGGTTGGTCCGGGAAGAACGCGACAGCTTGGCCGCGGATGAACGGTGGACCGCCTATCTGAACGAGCTGCCGCGTTACGGGGAACAAGCGCTCAAGACAGGCCGCCCGTTGGAAGACGCCGGCTCCTCAGCCTACCAAACCTGGTCCCGCACCAACGTTTACCGGCAGCGGCAACCTGGCTACGCAGTGGCCACGGTGAGTCTCCCACTGGGCGATCTGAGTAGCGGCCAGCTCCGTGGTCTGGCCGACGTCGCTCGACGATTCGTCGGTGACACGGTACGCGCTACGGTCGAGCAGAACATCGTACTGCGCTGGGTCCGCGAGTCAGATCTCCCAGCTCTCCATAGCGAACTGGAGGCCCTCGGATTAGCGCGTCCCGGCGCGGCAACTATCGCCGACATCACCGCTTGTCCCGGAACCGACACCTGCAAGCTTGGAATTGCCTCGTCACGCGGACTCGCCGCCGAACTAGAGCGCCAATTGGCCAAACAGATTGACGCACTGGAACCTGCCGTCCGAGAGCTCCGCATCAAGATCAGCGGCTGCTTCAATTCATGCGGACAGCACCACATCAGCGACCTTGGTTTCTATGGAGTTAGCCGTCACGTGGGCGGTCACGTGGTGCCCCATTTTCAGGTGGTGCTAGGCGGAAAATGGGTCGAAAACGGTGGTGCTTACGGCCTTGCGATCGGGGCAATCCCAGCCAAAAAGATACCCGACGTGGTGCGACGCATCACCGGCCGTTTTGTCGAGGAGCGCCGTGGCTCAGAGAGCTTCTACGATTTCACCATACGGATTGGTAAACGCGCGTTACGGGAGATGCTTGAGGATCTGACAACCGTCCCCCCACACGAAGTGGACACGGCGTACTACAGCGATTGGGGAGACCCGCGTGAGTTCGGCATCGGGGACATGGGCATCGGTGAGTGTGCTGGAGAAGTCGTGTCGCTCACAGAGTTCGACTTGGCGGGAGCTGAGAGCCAAGTGTTCGAGGCACAGCTTCAACTTGAGGAAGGCGACTTCGGCCACGCAGACACCCTCGCCTACGGCGCCATGCTCCAGGCCGCCAAGGGATTAATAAAGACTGAGTTCGTCGACATTTCTGACGACCCTGACCAAATCGTCAGCGAATTTCGGACCCGTTTCTTCGATTCCAAGGTCTTCTTCGACCGATTCGCCGGCGGAAAATTCGCGCAGTATCTGTTCCGACGACATGCCCGATCGGATCCATCCGACGACGCAAGTGCGACCCGCCGGCTCATCGAAGAGGCCCAGCTGTTTCTGGAAGCAACCCACGCATGTCAAGCCAGGTTGGCCGGACAGCTGCCGGCCGCGCCTCCGCCTACTAGTGCCTTGCCGCCCACCGAGAGGCCCTCGTGAACGTTGTCTCGAGCGCACCCGACCTGGCGAACCTACAACGGATCGCCATCAAAGTCTTCGTCTCGGCTGACTCAACGATCACAGCGCGCGACGTAATTCCGGTATTTCACCGGTGGATTCAAACCGGTGCCGTCAATGGCCTGCCGATTGACGTCGCCAACTACTCGCACCTACCCACCGGCCCATGCGTGCTGCTCGTCGGTCACGAAGGCCACTACGTACTGGATCGCACCGAAGGCAGACTCGGCGTGCAATACAACCGCAAACAGCCACTCGAGGGATCGCTTGCAGATAGACTCCTGTCCGTTACTCGTCACGTCGTCCGGGCCGCACGCCTGCTCGAAGCCGACGCCTCATTCTCCACTCCCGTCCGATTCCTCGGGAACGAAGTCGAGATTATTGCTCAGGATCGCCTCCTAGCTCCCAACAGCGACGAGACCCTCGTGGAGCTTCGACCGGCGCTAGACCCACTGCTAACTAGGTGGTCAGGAAACACCGACTGGACCGTGTCGCGAAAATCTGACCCGCGAGCGCCGTTCCGTGTAGCGGCCGTGACAAAAGCAACCGACACCCTGGAAAACGTCGAAGCCCGCCTGTTCGAATCGAACAATTACTGACGCCCGCACATTGGATGCCGAAAGTCCCCTGAGTGAGCGCCAACCTAGCCCACGGGGACAGTAGAACAGCGTGCGTCACGTCCTGCAACCGTTCATGTGTCATACCATTTAAAATTAGCTTTGCTTATAAAGAGAGAGCGGGATATTAGCCATTCTGTGATAGATTCATCGTTCTCGTGAACATCGAAACTCTCAATATTTTCTGCGACGTGGTCCGCCATCAGAGCTTCTCTCGAGGCGCGGTGGCGAACTCCGTCAGTCAGTCTGCCGCTAGCCAGGCAGTCCGGCAACTCGAAAAGCACCTAGGTGCGCAACTCATCGACCGGTCGAAGCGCCCCTGGCAGGTAACACCCGAGGGCAAAATCTTCTTCAAGGGCTGTCAGGAAATCGTCGAGCGTTATCGCGAACTCGAAGACGACGTTCGGCGCCAGCAAAATCAGTCCGGCCATACCGTGCGCCTGGCAGCGATCTACTCAGTCGGGCTCCAACATCTGAGTCAGTACGTTGACCAGTTCCGGGCGCTAGTGCCTGGCGCCAGAATCGACCTGGAGTACATGCACCCGACCGAAGTTAGCGCCCATGTGCTAAGCGATCAATCAGACCTTGGCCTAATGTCGTTTGTAACCCCAGGTCGCGAACTCATCTCAATTCCGTGGCGGAATCAAACCATGGTCGTCGCGTGTGCGCCCACACATCGGTTCGCACGGCTGGCAACCGACGAGGGCGGCGTTTGGCCCGCCGAGTTGAATAGCGAGAGTTTCGTAGCGTTCGACCGTGGGCTACCCGCACGTCGCGAGATCGACCGGTTCCTTAAGCGGCATGACGTGGAGGTTGCCGTCACCGTAGAATTCGACAATATCGAAACAATCAAACGTGCAGTGGACGAAGGTGCTGGCATTGCGATCCTGCCGGAACCGACCCTCCGACGCGAGGTAGAACGCGGGACGCTCGCTCAAACCCGACTACTGCTCCGAGTGGGCGAACCACCACTGGTCCGCCCTCTCAGTATCGTACATCGCCGAAAGCGCCGATTGAAGCCGGCCGTCACGGAGTTCATCAAGTTACTTCAGAACGATGCGAGTGAGAGCGTCGCCACGCCGAGTCCTACGAAGATCGCGATTGCCGAGCATCGACCCACCAGCGAACACACACCGTCCCTGGGGGAGCATCTCGGACGCGCTGCCGCGGACGCGCGCAGAACGATCCCATGAGCGCACAGGCTAACGACCCGCATGCGACGGGACCGCCGGGCTGCCAGGGACTTTAC
>DQEK01000108.1 GCA_003533545.1 Acidobacteriota bacterium
CCGATTGTGGGTCCGGTCTAGGGTGAGCGTACGGGCCGCATGTCAAGAAGGGCGTGCGGTCTCCTGTTCAGAAACGGACGGTTGCAAGTGTCGCAACTGTGGCCGACAGGCACACGGGCAACCGTCCGGGGAATTATGAGAATGAGATTGTTACGCATAACTGGTTGGTCGCTGGTGGCTGTGGCGGTGTTTGCGTTTGGAGCCTGCTCGGATGGGGCGGCACAGGGCGAGCCAGGGGACGAGGTCTCTAAGGCACAGTACGACACGTGGATGACCGAGTTGTCGAATTGGGGTCGTTGGGGCGACGAGGACCAGTTGGGGGCGCTCAACCTAATCACCCCGGCCAAACGTGTAGCCGCGGCAGGTTTGGTAGAGACCGGAACAGTGGTGTCCATGGCACGCGCCATGACGGTTGAACGTCTCGACGAACCCGATCAAGCGAGCGCGAACAGGCCGCCAGTGTTGGTCGGGTCAGTTCGTAACGTGTTCGACATGAACACGGAGGGTGGATATTTTTGGGAGCGTTACGAGATTGAATACCACGGGAGTGCGGTGAGCCACTTGGATGCGTTGTGTCACGTGGCATACGAGGGCAAGGTCTATAACGGCCGGAATTTCGAAGATGTGGCTTCGACCGCGGACGGTTGCACCGAGTTCGGGGTGGCCAATGTGCAGGACGGACTTGTCACTCGGGGTGTCTTGATTGACATGCCGGGCAAAGCAGTGAGACGACAAGACATCGAAGCGTGGGAGACGGAGACCGGTATCTCGATTTCGGCTGGTGACGCATTATTTCTGCGCACGGGTCGTGATGTGGGACAGATGGGCGGGTACCATCCTTCGCTGATCCCGTTCTTTAAGGAACGGGACATCGCCCTACTAGGCGCCGACGTGCCACAGGAAGGTGGCGTCGTCGAGGGCGTGCCGGTGCCGGTGCATTTTTTCGCGCTCGTGGCGCTTGGTGTGCACTTGTTCGACAATCTCGGCCTTGAGGCACTTGCGCAGACGGCGAATGAACTGAACCGATGGGAGTTCATGTTCATGGCATCGCCACATGTTGTGCCGAATGGTGCCGGTTCCGCTATTAACCCGCTCGCCGTGTTTTAGGTGCGGCCGGCTGCCGATATGCGGACACGAGGCCGCACCTAAACCGTTCGGCTTAAGCGATCCGGAAGCGGGGGAGCGCCAGGTCTACACGCGAGCAGACTACCGAGCGTGCATCCAGCGCGGCGGGGCGGCCTGTTCAGATGGCCTGTCTGCAGTTACGGATGTCTGGCCTCGTCGACGCGCGCACCGCGCAAGATGTTCAACAAACCGTAATTTCCCTCGTGACAGGCATACTCGAAGACCGGCTGATCCAATTTTTGCATCGGTAACGCGACGGTAAAGGGTCGCGCGAAGGTACTTGGATCATCGACTGTGTACTCGTAGAGCAGCGTATCTTCGTCGAGACGAGTAAACCGCTCCGTGAGGTGCAATGCCTCGCCGGTGCCGAGCCCAAAGGTGGCTGCAGGGTCGAAGCTCGACGTCTTCTCGGTGAAATTTTGCGATTCGACAACCAGGGTGTCGCCTTCCCAGCGGCCACGGGCGTCGCCCATCCATTGTTGGATGCCGCTGAGATGTGGTCGATCGTCGAGCGGAACGCTACGGACGTCGTGCACCATTTCGTTGAGGATGACGACATGGTCTGCGGTCTGAAACAGCTGCATATTGTTGTTGTAGCCGCTTGGCATCATCGGTGGTCCTGAGTTGAATCCGACGAGACAGCGTTCCGCCAACGCGCGGTCCTCGGGCCCGTCGAGGCCGATGCCGCCGCTGCGATAGCGTACAGGTCGCTCGCCAGGAATGTCCTGGGTGAGTGACCCCATCTGTCGCTGGGCGCCTTCGACGAGCGCTGGGAGCTGACCATCAGGTGGGTCAACAATGAGCGAGGCTTGGAGGCCGTCGACGACATTGGTGCCGAGGTCGAACCAGAAGGCGTTGTAGGCGCCGATCTTACCGCCGAGGGCCTCCAAGAGGGCCGTTTGCGTTTGCGCGGCCCTAGCCTCGGCGGAGGCAGCCTCTTCCTCAGTCAACGCCGCCCGATCGCCGAGTGCGGCTGGGCGTTGGAGCGGTGTAATCGTCCGAAAATCCCACACGCCCTGCAAGTCGGGGCGCCCGTCGGCGAGACGAGGAGGCTCGGTTGTCGACTGTGCGGCTCCTAACGTTGGAGCTGCGGCGGACGCGATCACAAACACCACGAGCGTCGTAAGCATTCGATAGGCCATGCGACTCACTCCTTTTTCCACTGATGGCATATTGTTCTACGCCAACGCGGACTCGAGTAGGACTAGCAACCGACTCCATGCACGTTCTGCCTGGGCCTCGTTATAGACCTGCGAGTCAGGCGGGCACCAGCCGTGCATTGCACCTTCGTAGACTTCGATCTCCGCGGATAGGCCCGCAGAAGCGTACGCATCCCGAAGCACGTTCTTCGCTTCCGGGTTGTTCTCGTCATCGTTAGCGGCGACACAATGTAGCATCTGGGCCGTGGTGTTCGGGATCAGAAGGTGTGGACTATCGTCTGCATCGGTGGCCAGTCCACCTCCGTGGAATGTCGCGCCGGCACCCAATCGGTCCGGGACCGCAGCCACGGTACGCATCACCATGGGCCCGCCCATGCAATACCCAGTGGTGCCTATCTTCCGGCCGGTGTCCACGGCAGCCTGCTGATCTAGAAAACCGACAAAAGCTCGAGCGTCGGTAAAGTGAGTGTCTGCATTCAGATTGCCAGCCAGCGGGAGGACGATGTTCCGGGTTTCGGGTTGTCCGAAGCTCGCACCTTCACCAACGACTGGTGACCGTGCGTCTCGGTAAAACGGGTTTACCACCAAGACAGAGTAACCAGATTGGGCGAGGCGGCGGCCCATGGCCCTGAAGGCCGGTCGCAGGCCGAGGATGTCTGGCCACACGAGCACAGCGGGATGCCGGCCGGTAGACGGGTGCACAAAAAAGCAATCAGCCACGCCATCCGGCGTGGTCACCTCGACGTCCGTCTCGGTGACAGCCTGCGCGTTAGCCACCGGCGGAAACATCACGGCCATCCCCGCGGCAGCCGAAAGCTTGCCAAATTGGCGCCTTGTCATGCCAGTACGGCGAAGGAACTCATCCGCATCGTGTTGGGTATGTTCGTCGCACATGGTCTACTCCTCTGCGTGGAAGGCCCCCCGTTACATTGTGATGATCGGATTCTAGCCTAGGCCGGTCACTCAGTCACCTAGGGCGCACTCCGCAGCCTGGCGCCGTGTCGATTCGGGAAAGATTGAGCAGCAGATCGCCCCAGTGTTGTTCGCCGGTATAGGCGATTCGCGACTCTGGAGTGTGGTCTTGGTATTCTTTCACGATGTG
>DQEK01000312.1 GCA_003533545.1 Acidobacteriota bacterium
ACCGGTTCTTCGACGATCCGCCTGGCTCGGACGTAGTCGTCAGCTAACTACTACTTCCGCTGCGCGGTCCAGCCCCCAGTGCCGTACCAGGAAAAGGCACCCTGGGCCCCGGCGATAGTGTCGCCAGACACCTCCCCCTCAAAGTTGATTGGTTGATCTCCATCAAGATCCGGCACCACGATGACAAACCTGAGCGTCGAGCCGTCCAAGTTTCCGTCCACAGACAACACTTCGTTGTCACCTAGGTCGATCTCGCCTCCGACCTGATCGCCGTTCTGTTCGAAACGAGCCTGCCAGGTTGTGACGCCTGTCTGCGTCGTGAGCTGCATTTCCCACTCGCCGGTCAGGCCGCCCTGGGCAAACGTCTGCCCCACGCCCAACACCAACAGAACCGCCGTCACGAAGACTCCACGTTTCGCCATTGTTACCGCCCCGTCTCCTCGATGATCTTCGAGTACCACATGACCCCACAGTTGACGAACCCCTCGGCATTATAGGCTGCCGGGCGCCCAGGAGTTCGACGTCGCCCCTCACCTTGGACACAAAGTGCAAGCCAAGGGACTCCGGATCAGCAGGGCAGAAAAGTTGGGACTCAACATCACGTCATTTCAGCATCTGGACCCAGTCTGCGAGTAACCACACCGCCCCGCGCTCAACCAACCGCACAGTCGCTCTCGATCGATCCACCACTTGACGCCACTATGAATCCACAAGATCCTACCCGCCGCGCCAGGTCGGCTCTGTGCTGACCACCTGATAGCCATGACCACAGATACCGCACTCTCGACCGTTCCGTTTTGGGTCGATGGACAACCCACCGCCTCAACGGGCTCGCGAGAGGGCCAAGTGACAAACTCGGCCACCGGCACGGTGATCCGCACCGTGCCGTTTGCCGATGCTCGTGACGTCGACCTTGCGGTGGCCAGTGCCTGCAGGGCGTTTCCAGCTTGGCGAGCCACCACCCCGATTCGACGCGCTAGGATTCTGATGCGGTTTCGAAACCTCCTAGAGCAGCGCAAAGAAGACCTCGCGGCGATTATCACCGAGGAACACGGCAAAACCTTGGACGACGCCAGCGGGTCCGTTCAGCGTGGGCTTGAGGTGGTCGAGTTCGCTACCGGCATCCCACATCTCCTAAAAGGCGAACACGCCGAGGATGTCGGCGCCGGAGTGGACAGCCACACGGTCCGACAACCGTTGGGCGTATGCACCGGTATCACGCCGTTCAACTTCCCAATCATGTGCCCGATGTGGATGGTACCGGTAGCGCTGGCGTGCGGGAACACCTTCGTCCTCAAGCCCTCCGAGAAGGACCCCTCTGCCGCCATGATGGCTGCGGAGCTACTGGCCGAAGCGGGGCTCCCCGAGGGCGTGTTCAACGTCGTACACGGCGACAAGGAGACGGTCGAGGCCATCCTTACCCACCCGGACGTCGCCGCCGTGTCTTTCGTCGGCTCGACACCAGTTGCGAAGTACGTCTACGAAACCGCCAGCGCGCATGGCAAGCGGGTACAGTCGCTCGGCGGCGCAAAAAACCATGCCGTCGTACTGCCAGACGCCGACTGCGATGCCGCCGCGGACGCATTGATCGGGGCCGCCTACGGCTCCGCAGGCGAACGCTGTATGGCGATATCGGCGGTGGTCGCGGTTGGCGACGCCGGAGATACAATCGTGTCGAAACTGGCTGCACGGGCTACGGCCCTGGAAATCGGACCAGGCAACAGGGCTGGTGTCGAGATGGGACCGCTGATCACACGGGCCCATGCCGAAAAAGTCAAGGAGTACGTCGAGGCCGGTGAGCGCGAGGGCGCTACCCTGGTTGTCGACGGGCGAGGCCTCACGGTCGAGGGCTACACCGGCGGGCATTTCATCGGCCCGACACTCTTCGACCACGTCACCCAGGACATGTCGATCTACACGGATGAGATCTTCGGTCCGGTACTCGTAGTCGTACGAGCGAACAGCCACCGGGAAGCGATAGACCTTGTCAACCACAGCCCCTACGGCAACGGCACCGCGGTGTTCACGCGGTCGGGTGCCGCGGCGCGCCGTTTCGCGAACGAGATCCAAGTCGGCATGGTCGGTGTAAACGTACCGATTCCTGTCCCGATGGCCTTCTTCTCATTCGGCGGCTGGAAGAGCTCGCTGTTCGGCGACCTCCACATGCACGGCCCTGACGGCGTCAAATTCTACACGCGTACGAAAGTCGTCACCTCACGGTGGCCAGACCGGTCAGATGAGGTAAATCTCGCCATGCCAACAGTGGAGTAGGTCCTCAGGAAGTCGAGAATCAGATGTGTGAGAAGTCCGCAGGGAGCCGCTTGGCGCCCCCAGCCCGAGCCGAAAATGCCGGGCGCGCCAAGACGCACACCGCTGCATCGGAAGACACCCAGATCCAAATCGGCGTGTTGGGTGTTGACGGTCACGCTTACGGTCTATACCCTTGCACCCCCTGTCACCATGTCTTTTTCTGAGGACCTGAAACGTTTGAACGCGGCGCGCTGGCGCGTGGCTGGCGGATTAACCATCGCCATGATGGTGTTGTATTTTGGTTTCATTGGATTGGTCGCGTTTAACAAGCCTTTGCTGGCGACGCTTCTGAGACCTGGCCTTAGTCTCGGTATGCTCATGGGCGTGCTCGTGATTGTATGGGCATGGGTCCTCATCTGGATTTATGTCCGCTGGGCGAACCGTGACTATGACGCCGGCGTTGCCGCGCTCCGAGAGTCGCTGTGACGAGTGGTCTAGGCGATCCAAACGCCGTTGCGATAACAGGCTTCTTTCTCTTCATCGCACTGTCGCTCGGTATTACCTACTTTGCTGCGCGGCGCACGCGTAGCGCCGAGCACTTCTACGCCGCCGGTCGCAGCATCACCGCACTTCAGAACGGCTTGGCCCTGGCGGGCGACTATATGAGCGCGGCTAGTTTCCTTGGCATCGCTGGATTAGTTGCGTTGTCCGGGTTCGACGGGCTCATTTACTCCATCGGATTTTTGGTTGGTTGGCCGATCGTGATGTTTCTGATTGCTGAACCTCTCAGAAATCTCGGACGCTACACCTTCTCAGACGTCGTGGCGTTTCGGTTACGCCAGGCGCCGGTACGTGTTGCTGCCGCGGCCGGTTCATTGGCGGTAGTGGCGTTCTATCTGATTGCCCAGATGGTAGGCGCCGGCACACTCATCCAGTTACTGTTCGGCTTGCCGTATGAGCTCGCTGTCATCATCGTCGGCGCGGTGATGTTGGTCTACGTGCTCTTCGGGGGCATGATCGCTACCACCTGGGTGCAAATCGTCAAAGCGGTTCTTCTGTTGTTTGGGGCTTTTTTGTTAGCAGCTTTCGCCCTTGCGCGTTTCGGGTTTAACCCGCTGGCGCTTTTTCAGGCAGCGTCCGATCAATATGGAGCCGGTGTCTTAGCTCCGGGGGCGTTGGTCTCAGACCCGATAGAGGCCTTCTCGCTCGGCTTAGCCCTGATGCTAGGCACGGCTGGTCTTCCGCACATCCTGATGCGGTTCTATACCGTGCCGGATGCCCGCACAGCCCGGACGTCGGTATCCTACGCGACGGCGTTCATCGGCATTTTCTACTTGCTCACCTTCATTCTCGGTTTCGGTGCCATGGTGATTGTCGGGCAGGACGCAATCCGAGGTGTCGACGCGGGTGGCAACATGGCCGCCTTGCTTTTAGCCGATGCCGTTGGTGGACCCGGGTTCATGGGATTCATTTCCGCCGTGGCGTTCGCCACAATCCTTGCGGTGGTTGCGGGATTGACGCTGGCCGGCGCCGCCGCACTTTCACACGACCTGTGGGTGCATGTGATTAAAGGCGGCACTGCTTCCGAAAAAGAGCAGTTACGTGTGGCCCGTATCTCTTCGGCCTCGCTCGGGGTACTCGCGATTGTTCTTGGGATCGCATTCCAGGGACAAAATGTGGCCTACATGGTCGGCCTCGCCTTTGCGATCGCCGCGAGCGCTAACTTCCCCGCGTTGCTACTTTCCGTCTTTTGGCGCAACTTCACGACGCGTGCCGCGCAGGCCAGCATGCTCACCGGTACGGCGACGAGTCTCCTCCTCATCTATCTCTCACCGACAATTCAGGTGGACGTCCTGGGTAACGCCGCGGCAATTTTCCCGTTGCGGAATCCTGGCATCGTATCGATACCCCTCGCTTTTCTTGTCGCGGTGGTCGTGGCGGTTCTATGGCCAGAGCCAGACGCACAAAAGGGGTTTGCAGATCTCGAACGGCGTGTGCACCTTGGTGCTACTGAATCATCATAGCCCGCAAGAATCTGAACGACGGTTGACTGTTCTGAGCAGGGAGTGTTTCAACGTTCTTCTCGGACCAGCTGACCGGACTAG
>DQEK01000250.1 GCA_003533545.1 Acidobacteriota bacterium
AAGGTGCGCCGAGGGGAAACACGGCCGGTATTCGACCAACACAGGTTGTTGGTCGCCAGGATTCACCGCCTGTTGAATGCTGCGGGGCTTCTGTCACGAGTCGCTAGGTTATAGGTCGTCTATACCGCCAGACATCGGGGTGGCATCGGAGCGGCCGCTTTGCGACAGCGCTTGGTGTAACACCAGACTCGCGCCGCAGACTGCACTAGACATACTTTGGACCTACCAGCAACCGGAGGGAAACGCGTGACAACTCGAGTAGGCATCAACGGGTTCGGTCGTATCGGTCGCAACATCATGCGAGCGGCACGGGATGAGAAAGGGATCGATATCGTATCCGTGAACGACATTACCGACGCGGGTACGCTGGCTCACCTGCTGAAGTACGACTCGGTTCTGGGTAATCTCCCTGAAGACGTCGTATTGGACGGCGACGGAATCAGGACGGGCGACCGCCGATTCCGCGTGACCGCTGAGCGTGACCCAGCCAAATTACCGTGGGGGGACCTGAATGTCGATGTCGTCCTTGAGTCGACCGGGCTCTTCACCAAGCGCGACGACGCAGCGAAGCATCTCGAGGCCGGCGCGAAGCGAGTGGTCATCACCGCCCCGGCGAAAAATCCGGACCTGACGGTTGTGCTCGGTGTCAACGATGAGAAATACGATCCGGACCAACACAAGATCATCTCGAACGCCTCCTGCACCACGAATTGCTTGGCACCAGTCGCCAAGGTTCTGAATGAGCAGTTCGGACTAAAGCGAGGCTGGATGACCACCGTCCACTCCTACACCAACGATCAGAAGCTGCTTGATTTGCCCCACAAGGACCTCCGCCGGGCCCGGGCGGCAGGCCTTTCCATGATTCCTACCACCACGGGCGCTGCGGTCGCGGTAGGCGAGGTACTGCCAGAACTAAAAGGCAAACTCGATGGCATTTCGATACGAGTCCCGACCCCGAACGTATCGGTGGTGGATTTAGTAGTGCAAGTGGACAAAGAGACGAACGCTGCGGCCGTGAATGCGGCGTTCGCCGCTGCGGCCGACGACACGTTGAAGGGCATTTTGCAGGTGGCGACTGACCCGCTGGTATCCACGGATTTCAAGGGAAACCCGCACTCGTCGATCGTCGACGCCGCCTACACCAGCGTTATGGAGGGTGATTTCATCAAGCTGCTGTCCTGGTACGACAACGAGTGGGGTTACTCGTCGCGTTGTGTCGACCTAGTCAAGTTCCTCGCCAAGAAGGGATTGTAAGCGGCGACAGCATCGTGAAGAAGAAAACCATTCACGAGCTGGACCTTGACGGTCGGCGCGTGTTCATACGCGTCGACTTCAACGTACCAATGCTCGACGGCGTGATCGGAGACGACACTCGCATTCGCGCTGCGCTACCGACGCTGACCTACGCGCTCGATCACGGTGCAACGCCCATCCTAGGCTCGCACCTCGGTCGCCCCAAGGGTAGCTCGGTCAGTGACCTCAGCCTGCGACCGGTCGCGGACCGGCTGGCCGAACTGGTTGGCTGTCGCGTCGTCTTCGCCGACGACTGTGTCGGCACCCCGGTGACCGAGGGCCTCAGCCAGGTGGGGACAGGTGGTCTCGTCCTTCTTGAGAACCTTCGGTTTCACACGGGAGAAGAAACAAACGACCGCGAGTTTGCCAAGGCCCTAGCGGCACCAGCTGACTGTTACGTCAACGACGCGTTCGGAGCCGCGCACCGTGCGCACGCCTCCACGTCCGGCATCGTCAACCATCTCTGTCCTGCGGCAGCCGGACTGCTGATGGCCGCCGAATTGCGGCATCTCGGCGGCCTGTTGGACTCACCACCCCGTCCCTTCGTGGCCATCCTCGGCGGTGCGAAGGTGTCTGGCAAGATGGAAGTCATCGAAAACCTCCTCGGTAGAGTCGATACGTTGCTGATCGGAGGGGCGATGGCCTACACCTTCCTGAAGGCCCGAGGACTCCCCGTTGGTCGATCGCTCGTGGAAGACGGCCTAGTTGACAACACCCGGGCGATAGAGCGAAATGCCGAGGCGCAAGGGGTATCGCTTGAACTTCCGTCAGACCACGTCGTCACACCGGCACCGGAGATAAAGGCGGCGTTTGAGACCATAGCCGTGGAAGACCCGGCTATCGGTGACCGGCTTGGCGTGGACATCGGCCCGGCAACCGTGCAACGTTACGTCCGCGTTATCAGTAAAGCCCGTACCATCGTTTGGAACGGGCCCATGGGTGTCTTCGAGGTCGATCCATTCGCCTTGGGAACAATGGCGGTCGCCGAGGCGGTGGCCGCAAGTGAAGCCGAGTCGATCGTGGGTGGCGGCGATTCAGTCGCCGCGATTGGTCGGGCCGGGGTCGGCGACCGCATCACTCACATTTCCACCGGCGGCGGCGCGTCGCTTGAGTTACTCGCTGGCCAGTGCCTCCCGGGTGTCCAAGTACTACCCGATACCACGGAAGGAGCCTGAGGAATGCGGAAACCTTTCGTTGCGGCTAACTGGAAAATGCACAAAACGGTCGACGAGTCTGTGGACTATGTGCGCCGCTTCCTACCCCTTGTCAACCCGGACGCTGACGTTGACATCGTCGTCGCCCCTTCCTTCCTTGCATTACCAGCGCTAGTCGAGGCAACTAGAAACAGCCGGGTCGGTGTGGCCGCCCAGAACGTCAACGCCAAGCCCCAGGGCCCTTTCACCGGAGAGGTCAGCCTGGGCATGCTACAGGCTTCCGGAATAGAGTTTGTCATCATTGGTCATTCCGAACGTCGACAACTCTACGGAGAAACCAACGCTGACGTGAACGCCAAAGTCCTAGCCTCGGTCGACGCCGGTCTCACCCCAATCGTCTGTGTAGGCGAGACGCTAGCGGAGCACGAAGCTGGCACGACGTTCGAAGTAATAGAGCGTCAGATAAGAGAAGGATTGGCCAACCTCACAACGGATCGGGGTGCGACAATGGTCGTGGCCTACGAACCCGTGTGGGCCATCGGCACCGGCCAGGTCGCTACACCCGACCAGGCCAACGCGGCGCATCAGCACATTCGCGCCCAGCTTGTGTCACAGTTCGGGAACGATGCGGCGTCGGCCTGCCGCATCATCTATGGCGGCAGCGTGAAACCAGACAATGCCGCCGAAATAATGGGATGTGCCGATGTCGACGGGTCGCTCGTGGGCGGTGCCGGTCTCGACCCCTCAAGTTTCGCCGAGATCATTGCCGTGAGCCGTCCATCGCGTTAGGACGCTATAATCAGAGGAAAGAGGAGTTATGTTAAGTATTCCCCTCACCGTATTGCACGTGCTCGTCTGCCTGCTCCTTATCGCCGTGGTCCTGATGCAACAGGGCAAAGGCGGCGACATCGCAGCCGCGTTCGGCGGCAGCGGCAGTCAGACGGCCTTCGGTGCACGTGCAGGTGCGTCGGTCCTGACCCGCGCCACGACCGTGCTCGGCATACTGTTTATGGTGGGCTCGATGACGCTCGCAATCATGGGACAGCGCGACACCAGTTCAGTGCTTACCGGGGTTGAGGGTCCAGGCCTACAACCCACAGAACCGGTCTCAGCACCGATTGAGATTGACCCAACGCCGGCGTCCGTGGAGCCCGAAGCGTCGGATGGAAACGCCACCGAAACTCCGGCGGAACCTCAGTAGCGTGACGTATGTAATACCCACGCGGAAGTGGCGGAACTGGCAGACGCACTAGCTTGAGGGGCTAGCGAGCCAATGGCTCATGGGGGTTCAAATCCCCCCTTCCGCACTATCGGTTTTAGGTAAGCTAGGCGCCTCGTGGGAGCGCCGACTCGGGAACCAACGCCAACGTTCTTTCTGGGGCAGTCTCGGAAACACGCTGGCCAAACTCGGAGGACCCAACATGGCGCGATCGACAAGAGTAACCAAAGCAATGAACAAAACCCAGATTCTGTCTGAGATTGCGGAACAAACAGACCTATCCAAGAAGCAGGTGTCCGCCGTCCTCACCGCACTCGGTGGCGTGATCGGGCGACACGTCAAGAAGGGTGCCGTAGGACAGTGCACCATTCCCGGGCTGATGAAGATCAAGACGGTAAAGAAGCCGGCACAGCGGGCGAAGAAAAACGTCCCGAACCCATTCAAACCAGGCGAACTCATGGACGTGAAAGCGAAGCCCGCCAGCACCCGCGTGAAGATCCTAGCGCTCAAGGGTCTCAAGGATATGGTCTAGTAACACACCCGACATCGGCGGCGGGGGGCTCCCTCAATGAGTCACCCTGCCGCCACCCACTCTCGCTCAGCTTTTCTCTAATGGCATCGTGTCGTGCGCCGGCACATTGCTGGCCGCCCCTCCTACGCCCCACCGGCTTGTTTCTGAACATGTTGGTGGCCTGACCCGGGTGGTAAGCTGAGATACATGCCGCGTGCACGGGGCGCCCTTGTGTGGCCGTTAAGCGCTACTCTGGCGCTATTGGCCTCCCTGCATACGGGTGTAGCCAGCAGTCGGACGGGCATACCCGGTGGCTTCCCACAGGACAAAGGCACGGAGAACGCCAAAACACCGCCGCTATACGACACGATCCGTGACGCGAAACTCGTTCATGCTGGGCAAATTCTTGACGGCAGTTTTCGTCTAGATCGCTTCGAACTCAAGCTGACCGACGGCCATCTGTACCTAGCGCCACAGACTAATGGTGTCGTCACTACGGTCGTCTTTCTCGGTAATGGCCTAATTCGCGGATATCCACCAGATGCGGTGGAGCACCATCAACTCAAGAAGCTGTCGGACAGACACCATGTCGAAGAAACCTTCGACCGGCTCCTGATCTGGTCGGCGGGTGACGTCAGCAACCAGATACGGGCCCTGGCGACACCGGCCGATGAGCGAGACACCGACAGAGCTAACCGTCTGCTTGAAAGCCGGCGTGAGGCTCGACTCCACCAACAGCTGGACAACCCAGACAGCCGCGTATTAAACGACCTCCTGCGCCGTCAGGCCGAGACGCTCCACTCCGAGCGCACCTACCTGGCAGTCGAACTCAACACCAAAGACCACGGCTGGCTCACCGTCGAGGTCGAACCAAATCAGCACGAGGAAGTTCGGCTCTATCGTTACGACCGGCGCCGGCAAGTGACCGACACCTGGATGAATGTGCACCAGCTGTTCGACTTCGCCCCGGACGACCAAGACGCGGCGCTCGACGGCTTCCCCGTTGACCCCGACTCGCTAGACAAGGACGACGCCACGGGAACGGCCCTTGGCCTCCCGCTGCGGCCGATCGTGACCCCTACCGATGGTCGCCCGGCTCGGGCGACGGTATCTCGCACACAGGTCGATCTGGCCCTAGAGAACAATGGGGACGCCACCGGCACGGCAGCATTACTAGTCGAACCACTTGAACCCACCCGTGGCCTCAGGCTCCGGATCAGTCCAACGCTTGGAGTGACTGAGGTCCGGTGGCGACCCGATCACACCAACGGATCACTAGATTCCGCTCTGTTGGTAGAGCCAGACGCTCTGGACGGGAAAGACACCGCACCGGATGAACCGACCAGCCTCAGCGGCGCTCCTCTGCACTTCGTCCAAGAGCGATACGACCGGCTAATGGACGACGACCTGTTCGAGCCTTGGGTCACGGTCGCGTTTCCGCACACAGTTGGGCGTGGCGATCAGTTCATCCTGGAATTAGCCTACGAAGGTGAACTGATCGAACGTCAACGGCAGACACTCGACTTTCTGCTGAAGGACACGATTTTCTGGTATCCCAAACACCCCGATACGCTCAGTAGTAGGCTGGACCTGACCTTCAGAGTGCCCGAACGGTATCGGATCGCCAGCGCCGGCACCCTAACCGACGAACAGGTGGTCGACGAGACTCGGATCGTGAGGTGGGTTACTGACGGACCAGTCCGCAGTATGGCGTTTCACTACGGCGAGTTCGAAGTGACCACAACCGAGTTGCCGGATGGACCCACCATCTCCGTCTACGGCAACGACAACCACCTTGGTTTCCGACCAGGCGCTCACGAGAAAACCATCTCCGACCTAACCAACTCGATAAGACTCTTCTCCGAATATTTCGGACCATTCCCGTACGACTCGCTCTTGGTCACGGAAACGGCGACCCAAAGTGGTCAAGCCTTTCCCGGCCTCGTACTGCTGTCATACCAGGCGTTCGGCGAGCTGTTTACCGGCGAGGCTGAGCTATTCCGGGCTCATGAGGTCGCCCACCAGTGGTGGGGCGCCGGTATCAACTGGGCCAGCTACCGCGATCAGTGGATGACCGAGGGGTTCGCACACTACGCCGCGGCGTTGTACGCGTTGCACGCGCTCGACAACCCAGACCAGTTCGACGACATGATCAACGCTTGGCGGCTCGACGTTCTCGGTGAAGGACAAGTCGGACAGGGACTTGGACTCCGGCACTACGGCTTTCGTCCGGAAGTTCTACGGCGTAGCGACGCACACAAGTCCGGAGCCCTCGTGGTCGGCTACAGGCTGAACTCCAGGGAAACCCTCTTCGATTACCGCCTCTTGGCATACGAGAAAGGGGCCTACGTGCTGCACATGCTGCGGTCGATGCTGCTCGACCCCAACACCGGTGACGACCAGCGATTCAAAGCAATGATGCGCCGTTACGCAACCGAACATGTGGGAAACGTCATGTCTACCCGATCCTTCGAGGCGACAGTGACCGAAACGTTCGGGGAACCGATGGACTGGTTCTTCGACCAGTGGGTTTACGGAGTAGAGGTACCAACCTATCGACCGAACTTCGATACGAGCGCCGTCGTGGACGCTCCGTCACCATTCTTACTCCATGGCACCGTCCGACAGGAAAATGTTTCGGACGGCTTTAGGATGCCCGTTCCGGTGCGAGTCACGTTCGACGACGACTCGACGGCAACCTATCAGGTTTGGATTGATGCGGAAGAGGTCACGGTGGAGATCCCCTTGCCGGCTCGGCCGACTCGTGTCGAGTTCAACCACGGCCGTGCGGTACTGGCCAAGGTCCGGTAGAACTCCCCCAGCCATCTACCCGTCGGGTTGACAACCCGCACGGTCCGGTCGACAATCCAGGGGCTCACGCGGTCGACAAGGTCCCAGCCTTCAGACTGCCATTTCGACCCGGTACGGTCCCTGAAACATGCGCAATCTGCGGGCGGTCCACGCCTTCGTCGAAAAACACCGGCGACGCCGCCAAAGCAACAAGGTGCTCCACGGCCATCCATCTCCGGTGCACTGGCTCGCGAAGGACCTATCCATGCCGGACGTGCTCCGGGCTCGGAAGCTGGCTGACCGCGAAATCCGCAAGCGAGTCAACTTGTACGTCGGGACGCCTTACTGCCTGCCGACCGAGCCTGACCGCTGCGGTTTCTGCCTGTTCCCGAGTGAGATTTACACGAACCATCACCAGTTAGACGAATATCTTGGCTATCTCAAGCGTGAGGGCGACCTGTTTCGGGACCACTTCGAAGGTGCTGAATTGGCCAGCATCTACTTCGGCGGAGGCACTTCGAATCTCTACAAAGCCGACCAGTATTCTCGCCTCATGGACATCGTACGTGGCGTGTTCGAGATTCCACCGCACATCGAGGTCACCCTCGAAGGCATTCCCCAAACATTCAGTCATGACAAGCTGCTCGGGATGAAGCAGAGCGGGATGACTCGGATCAGTATGGGCGTCCAGCAACTTGACGACGAGCTAATCAAGGCCAGCGGACGAAAGCAGCGAGCCGACCAGGTGTTCCGCACGCTGGAATCCTGCGAGTCACTCGGGTTACCTGCCAGTGTTGATTTGATCTTCGGTTGGCCGAACCAGACCCTCGAACAGTTAGTGCACGACCTCGAAGCGATCGCTGCGACTGGGGTAGCTCACATCACGCACTACGAGTTGAACGTCGCCGGACGCACCGACTTTTCTCGAAATCGCCGCGGTGAGCTGCCGTCGACCGAACAGAACCTCGAGATGTATCGCGTTGGCAAGGCGGTACTCGAAGCGTGCGGCTACACGCAGGTTACCCCCTATGATTTTGAGCGACAGGACTCGGGCCTGGCCAGCTCATACCTGTACGAGGAACTGTTCCGAAAGCCGTTCCAGTCCGACGAGGAAGGGCCCATCGGCTTCGATGCCTGGGGCTGGGGATACGCCGGAATCTCATTCTTTTTCGGAACCACCCAATCGCCCGGCTGGGCCTTCATGAACCAGGTTCGCATCGACGAATATTTCCGATGTATTCGCGAGGGGCGGTACCCAGTCATGCGTGGATTCCATTACACGCCGGCCGACCTTCGACTACACCTACTTTTCCAGGAGCTCCAGGGCATGGCCGTCGACCGAACGGCCTATCGTCACCTGTTCAGTCTCGACGTCGTCGATGAACACCGCATCGTCTGGACAGCGTTCGAAGAACTAGGTTGGGTCAGCGTCGCGAGCGACAAAATCACGGTGCACGGAGACGGTGTCTTCTACCTGCCGTTACTCCAGAACGCCCTAGCATACGGCCGTAACGAACAGATGCGCAGGAAGCCAACCCCCGTTTCAATTACGGTTCCGGCCAGCCCCTCACCCGCCCTGGTCGCCGGACCGGCCTGAGTCTGACCTTCGCTGGCGTACCGGTTATCTAAGTCTCGTACGGACTTCGTCTTCTACGGACTTTGCTGCCGTACTTACGGCGGACTGTGAAGCTACACACTCCACTGAGCAGCGAACGCGAGGGATCGGATTACCGGCCCACGCGATCAACAGCGGTCGCAACGGCAAGCACCCGCTGAGCCGAAGCAATGACCGGCCGTTCAACTAGCTTTCCCTCGACAAGCAGGACGCCGCCCTTGTTGGTTTCGTAAGCCTCAACGATGCGCCGCGCCCAAGCCACCATCTCGTCGTCCGGAGAAAACCCCCCCTGAATGATCGAAACCTGGGACGGATGAATCGCTGCTTTCCCTGTGAAGCCCAGGAGCCGTACCGCGGCCACCTCCGAGGCTAGTTGCTTCGGATCAGATACGTCCATAAACGGGGTGTCCATGGCATCGACCCCAACCAGCGCAGCCGCCGCAATCACCCGAGACCGCGCGTAAAGCAGCGCGTCCCACGTAATGCTGCACCCGAGCTCAGCCGACAGATCGACGGCCCCGAAGAACATCACCGCAACGTTGGGCGTGGCCATCGCAATGGACTCAATCGCGGCCAACCCGGCAGCGGTTTCGATCTGAACAATCAGCGGTAATCCCTCGCACGGCGGCCCAAGGCGCCGTTCAAGCGCCCGAAGGGTATCCGGCCCATTGACCTTCGGCACCATCAGCGAATCCGGCCGTACCCCAGCATCCAACATCGCCGACAGATCCCGCTCGCCGAGCTCAGATCCAGGTTCGTTAATGCGTAGCATTATCTCGGTGGAACCGGAGGGTGGGTCAGCCAGCAGCACGATAGCCTTCTCACGGGCGTCGTCCTTCTGCTCAAAACTAACTCCGTCCTCCAAATCGAGGCACACCGCGTCAGCACCGGTGGCCACGGCCTTGGTCAAACGATCCGGCCGAACGGCAGGCACGAAGAGCACGGAACGGCGAACACGGTGAGTAGACATAGGTCGTCTCGAGTGCCAGATGAAAATCAGTTTAGGCTGTCACCGCCGACAGCAGGTCGACAAGTCCGGAGACTTTGGGTTGAGACTCAAGGCCACGCAGCCAGGTCAGGGCCTCATTGGCGGTCTGTGGCGACACGACCCTGCCCGCACACGCCAAAAATTTTTGGCTAAGCTGGTCGTCGGTGGGAGGATTGGCTGGGTAGCCGCGCGCGCCCTGGACTCGACGTGCGAAGGTCCCTCCGTCACGAAGCCGCACCGTCACGAGCGCTTCCGTTAAGGCAGGCTGACCGACGCCCACCGCAGCATCCGAACGCATGGTCACCCTGGGCACGAGCGCCTGGGTAACCGGGTCAGCCAGGCCGCAGGGCTCAAAGGTGGATATGTCGACCCGTCCGTGGGCCAACGCCGAAGCCGCACAGAAATGCATGCTGAACTTACCTTCCAGACCACTCTGGGGGCAGTCGTGGATGAGCACGGTTGGAGTGACACTATCCACGACTACCTCGACCGCCTCGACGTCCGCTGCGCCGAAACCGTGTTTGTCTCGCAGATCGAGCAAGGTGTCGATCGTGGGATGCGTGGCCGCGCATGACGGATACAGCTTCACGGTGATGCCGTTGTCGACAATCTCCCAGACGTGGCCCAGTTTCAGGATTGACTCATTGACCTTTCGGTCGCATGACCGCATCGCCACCAGCATGCCCTGTCCACCATCGATCGCGTTTGCGGTTGCCGTGCAACCAGCGTCTGCGAGCTGTGCCGCCAACACGCCATTTCGACCCGCCAGGCCGGCCTGAAGCGGCTTCACCATCGTGCCGAAACTCTCCTTCAAGCCAGACGCTTCGGAGGCCGCAATCGCCATGCTGCGGGTGACGGTGGCTGCATCCTGCCCGAGTAACCTGGCTGCCGTCGCCGCCGCGCCCACAGTGCCCAGCGTGGCGGTCGCGTGCCACCCCTGCTCATAATGGGTCGGGTTCATAGTGCGCCCGAGCACCGCCTCGATCTCGAACCCAACACAGAACGCGTCGAGCAGCGCGGCACCATCTGCCTCGGCGAGCTCGGCGGCCGCCAGTCCGGCAGCCACAAGCGGTGCGCTCGGGTGGGCCATTGACACGAAACACATGTCGTCGAAATCGAGCGCATGTGCCGCCGTTCCATTCGCTAACGCCGCCCACCCGGCGCCGGTCCGGTCGCCGGTTCCAAAGACTGAACACCTGGGGGCGCCGCCCTCGGCGCGAGCAACGTCTCGCACCAGACGAGCCGCCGGTTCCATCGACCCTGCGAGCATCACTCCGACGGTGTCAAGCACCGCGTTACACGCGGCGGCACGGGCCTCCTGCGGCACCACGGCGGTCACGGCGAACTCACCAAACTGGGTTAACGCCGGCGTATTCCGGTCAGTCACAAAATCACTCCCACTTGTGGATTCAGAGTAACGCTTGCTGGCAGCCGAACGGACCTCACTTCCCGGCCCAGTACCAGTCAGTTGCCGTAAAACGTTGCGATGTCTGCAAGGCGGTCCTGTATCTGAGCTTCGGAAATCCAGCGCCCGTTGACCATGACCCCAGCTCGTTTGGACACGTTCGCAATATCCTGCATCGGATTCTCCGTCAGGAGTAACAGGTCAGCCCGGTGACCGACCGCCACCGACCCGAATTCGTCGGTCAAATCGAAATATTCGGCCGCACGCCGAGTCCCGCTTTCGAGCACTTGGTAGGGAGTCATCCCGAGATCCACCCACAGGCCCATCTCGCGGTGCATGGCGAAACCGGGCACACTGAAAACCTGCGGTGAATCTGTGCCAAGCAGAATCCTGGCACCACCCTCGTGCAGCGCTTTCAAAATGATCCGCCGGAGTTCGCGCACCCGACGGTTGATCGACGCGTTGCTGTTCCCCCGCCGGTCATCCACGGCCCCACTCCACTGTTCCACCGTTTCCGGAGGCATGTACCGCACCTCGGGCCGCGTCGTACGAAGCTCTGCGGCGGCTTGGTCACCGAAGAAAGCCGTTTCCCAAAGCACCATCGTGGGCACCACCCAGGCACCGGCCGTACGGGTCGCATCCACGAGCTCGGGTATGCGACGCTCATCGACAACGTTCACGAGCTCGCCGACATCCTGCGAGACGGGTGATTCGGTCGGATGTCCCGCTATTGGCGCCAAAGCCTGAATGTAGTTATCCAGGTGCTCAATCGACGCCTGTCCCGATCCGAGCGCGCGCAGCAAACCAACCTCGTCTGGCACGTGACCGCCAAAGGGGATACCAATCTCATTCGCCGTGGTGGCCACCGCGTCGAAAACGTCGCGGCTGAGCCCTTCGTGAATCTTTATTAAATCGTAACCAGACTGCTTGTACTCACGTGTCAGCTGTCCTCCCTGCTCGGGGGTGGTAACCCGACCCCCGCTCATTGGCGTACTTCCCACGAACAAACGGGGACCGATGGTCTCGCCACGGGCGATCTGGTCACGCATCGTGAACTGCGCCCGATTGCCTTGCATCCCGCGAACCGTCGTCACACCGTTGGCGACGTAAAGAAACAGCAGATTCTTGGTGTCAGCGGGTAACAGGGGTCGACCCGGCAAATGCCCGTGCATCTCGACCAACCCTGGCATTAAATAGAGACCCGCTGCCTCAACGACCTCAACCTCGTCGCCGACCTCAACTTCATCGGTCGGAACAATTGATACGATGCGGCGGTCGGCGACGACCACGGTCTGGTCCTCGAGCACGACCGCGCCACCGGAACCACGCATCGGCAAGACGTTAACCCCAACGAACGCAACATCGCCGTCGACGACCGGTAGCGGGTCGCCGCAACCGG
Source organism: Acidobacteriota bacterium (assembly GCA_003533545.1). Classification (GTDB taxonomy): domain Bacteria; phylum Acidobacteriota; class Vicinamibacteria; order Vicinamibacterales; family UBA8438; genus DQEK01. Next base: position 12,375 of record DQEK01000250.1, read on the forward strand.
TCACCAGGGTCGAGACGCACGTCAAGGCCACCAAACCACGCCTCGACGTCAACGTCTTGTGCACTCTCACGGGTCCCTCCTCGTCCACCGTCCTTCTGAAAACACGAGCCGGTCCCGTCTACGCTTCCGGCGTCGACGGACGAAACCGCGGCGGTACGTGACCGCGCTTATACACCATGAACGTCCGTTTGAATGCGATGACGATCTTACCGTCCTGGTTGAACCCCGTCGATTTCACCGTCACGATACCCACTGTTGGACGCGACTGTGATTCCCGTTTCGCCAAAACCTCACTCTGCGAGTAGATCGTGTCTCCGTCGAAGACCGGATTCGGCAACCGCACCTCATCCCAGCCAAGATTAGCCATCACATTCTGAGACAGGTCGATGACTGACTGACCTGTAACGACCGCCAGTGTAAACGTCGAGTCGACGAGTGTTCGACCGTAGGGGGTATTGGCCGCGAACGCGTGGTCAAAGTGAATCGGATTCGTGTTCATAGAAAGTAACGTGGCCCAGGTGTTGTCGGCCGCTAACACGGTCCGACCCAGCGGGTGCTCGTAGATGTCACCGACCTCAAAATCTTCGTACACCCTTCCGGTCCATCCCTCTTTCACGGGCATTTGTGACTCCTTGGAAATGGCGGCCGCCAAGTGTCCGCAGCCGAATTCAAACTCCGGACCTCAGGGTCCGAACACGCCACGACTCGTTCTAGACGACCCCTTCGTCGTGCCACCCAGCAATCGTCGAGGTATTGAAACCTAATTCATCCAAAATGGCGTCTGTCTGGGCACCAAGTGCCGGCACCGGACCCATGACCGGCTCCACCCCGGTGATTGACGCCGGCGGCTCACTCGCTCGGATAGGTCCAACCGGGGTGTCCACTTCGTGCCACCGCCCACGGGCGCTCAGCTGGGGATGCTCTGAAAACTGATGCACCGTTCGTAGACGGCCGTTCGCAATACACGCGGTCTCAAGACGCTCGAGAATCGCCGGCGTCGAGAGTGTTACGAACACCGATTCGATTTCGGCATCCAGCGCTACGTGGTGCTCGACCCGCGAAGCATTCGATACAAACCGGGGGTCGGTCGCCAACTCCGGACGCCGGAGCACAGAGCCGCAGAACGCGAGCCACTCCGGTTCATTCTGGATGCCGAGGTACACGATGTCGCCATCGCCACCGGCGAACGGGCCGTAGGGCGCAATCACCGCATGCCGTGCACCAGAGCGTTGTGGGGCTGTCCCGCCGTAGACACCGTAATACACCGGATAGCTCATCCACTCGCCCAGTGCTTCAAGCATTGAGACCTCGAGCGCGGTGCCCTTCCCCGTGCGCTCACGCATCAGCAAGGCGGTCAAAACACCCGAGTAGGCGTACATACCGGCCGCGATATCCGCGACTGAAATACCCACTTTTGCTGGTTCCTCTGGGGTCCCCGTGATGGACAGCAGACCTGCCTCGGCTTGGACCAACAGGTCGTAAGCCTTCCGGTTTCGGTATGGACCGGTCGAGCCATATCCTGAGATCTCACACACGACGAGTCGGGAGTACGCTGCACGCAAGGCCTCCGCCGCGAGCCCGAGTCGTCCGGTCGCCCCCGGCGCCAGGTTCTGCACGAACACGTCAGCGCGCTCAAGAAGGCGCCGCACTACCTCCGAAGCATCCGGATGTTTCAGGTTGAGTGTCAAAGATTCTTTCGACCTATTCAGCCAGACAAAATGTGATGACTCGCCGAGGACGGTGGCATCGTAACTACGAGCGAAGTCCCCCACTCCGGGACGTTCAATTTTGATCACCCTCGCTCCTAGATCGGCCAACTGCCTGGTAGCGAACGGCGCGGCTACCGCCTGCTCGAGCGATAGTACGGTGACCCCCTCCAGTGGTTGCATCAGAACGAACGTGGCATTCCCAGCACGTGCTGGCCGATGTAGGACAGGATCAGATTGGTCGAGATGGGGGCCGTCTGATACAAGCGGGTCTCACGGAACTTCCGCTCAATATCGTATTCCTCAGCGAACCCGAAGCCACCGTAGGTCTGCATTGTGACGTTCGCCGCTTCCCAGGACGCATCCGCCGCTAGAAGCTTCGCCATGTTGGCTTCGGCTCCGCACGGCAGGTCGCTGTCGAAGAGTTCCGCCGCGCGGATGCGCATCAAGTCGGCCGCTTCGACGTTGACATGGGCCCTGGCAATCGGAAACTGGATGCCTTGATTTTGTCCTATCGGACGCCCGAAGACTACGCGGTCTCCCGCGTACTTACAGGCCCGGTCAACAAACCAGCGCCCGTCACCGACACACTCGGCCGCGATCAGAATCCGCTCTGCGTTCAGACCGTCGAGCAGATATCGGAAGCCTTTCCCCTCTTCGCCGATTCGGTTCTCAACCGGCACTTCGAGATTGTCGAAGAAGACTTCGGTAGTGGCGTGATTAATCATTGCGCGAATCGGCACCACAGTCATGCCATTGCCAATTGCGCTCTTGAGGTCAACCAGCAACACTGACAACCCGTCGGTCTTCTTTTTAACCTCTTCGAGGGGCGTCGTCCGAGCCACAAGTAGCATTAAATCCGAGTACTCGACCCGTGAGATCCAGACCTTTTGGCCGTTAACCAGATAGCGATCGCCTTTTCGGACCGCGACAGTCTTCATCTGCGTGGTATCGGTACCGGTGGTCGGTTCGGTCACTCCGAAGGCCTGGAGACGAAGCTCTCCGTTCGCGATCTTCGGTAGATAGTGCTGTCGCTGTGACTCTGACCCGTGACGTAACAGGGTGCCCATGATGTACATCTGTGCGTGGCACGCAGCCGAATTCCCACCCGACCGATTGACCTCCTCAAGGATGATGGACGCTTCGGCGATACCCAGCCCAGACCCACCAAGCTCTTCTGGGATCAGCGCAGCCAAATACCCGGCTTCCGTTAGTGCCTTAACAAACTCCTCCGGATACGCCTCCTGCGCATCGAGCTTCCTCCAGTAAGCATCCGGAAACCGTGAGCACAACTCGCGCACGGCAGTCCTCAAATCGGTGTGTAATTCACTATTGGACACAATTGCTCCGTTAGCCAGGAATCGACGCTCGCGATCAATCCCTACGTTGAATGTTGGAAATTAGATACTCACCCACCAGTCCGCGAGCACTGCCGCGGGAATTGATGGACCGGCGGGCTGAGACCTTGTACGCGCGGAGTCCGGCCGCGCGGGCCACCACGTTGTCCACGTACAACGCGGTTATTGCCGGCGTGATCGAATTGCTCAGCAGTACGTAACATCCTCGCCGTGCCAATTCGATGACCACTTGCTGAAGACGACACTGAGAAGCTGAGGAAAACCCTCCCGACGTGTAAGCCGTAAACGACGCCGTCGCACTGACAGGCGCGTACGGGGGGTCGAAGTAGATGAAATCTCCAGGCATCGCCCACTCGCACACCGACTGAAAATCGTCCTCACGGATCTCAACGCCGGGCCTCGACAGGACTCCCGAAACCCGCCGGAGGTTTCCAGCATCGCAGATCCGCGGATTCACATAACGACCGATGGGGACGTTGAACCCCCCCGCTGCGTTCAATCTAAACAGACCATTGAAACCGGTACGATTCAGATAGATCAGCATCGCGGCGAGGCCAGGCGTGTACCGCTCACCCCATCGCCCGTTAGTCAACGACAGCTTCCGGCGCCCTGGATTGAAACGCTCGTCCCGCACTCGATAATACGTGTCGTTCGGGTCAGAAGCGTGGGCCGCCGCAAGACGCCGCAGACTGCGGATCACGCGCGGCGCTTCGCGACACACCGCCAGCCAGCACCCAACTAGGTCCGCGTTGTTGTCCATCAGTACCGCTCGGCGCCCGGAAAGCAGCCCCCGGTTCTGCAGGTCACAAAACAGGGCACCACTTCCGAGAAACGGCTCACAATAGGCACCAAAACGAGGTGGTTGAAAGCGAGCGAGCTGCGGCAAGAGCTGCCGCTTACCCCCCGCCCACTTCAAGAACGGACGGATCTCGACGTGGGAGCTTGCCGCTGGCCGCCTCGAGGTGGCTCGGCTCCGGGCCGGTACAGTGGTCATTTTTTCGTAGCCCGCCAGGCGGGTGAATAGCTCGCAAATGATAGCACGGGAAGGGGATAGCTCTCTCACTGGACTCCCGTGAACGAGCGCCGCACACACGTGTGAATCAAGGAACTTCGGAGACACGACGCGCGCTTTCCTATAATGCAGTCGTGCCGGTCACACTCGGGTCCGCCCGTCTTGCATCGCGCCTCGGCGGCCAGCGAATTGGTCTCCTTGCCAACCAAGCATCGGTCGACGCATCCTTTCGCCATGTGGCCAAGGTCGTCTCCTCACTTCCAGGAGTCACCTTAGCGGCGCTTTTCGGGCCACAGCACGGCTTCTGGTCCGACGTACAAGACAACATGATCGAGACCGGTCATGCTCGCCATTCCAATCTCAACGTACCAATCTACTCGTTGTACGGCGCGACCCGCGAGCCTTCCGGGGAGATGCTAGAAGGATTGGACCTACTTGTCGTCGACTTGCAGGACGTCGGCACGCGGGTCTACACCTACATCCACACAATGACCAACTGCCTGCGGGCATGCGCCCGCTATGGGGTTCCAGTGGTCATATGCGACCGCCCCAACCCCGTCGGAGGAATCCGCATCGAAGGGGGGATGCTGGAACCGGGATTCGAGTCATTTGTTGGGCTCTACCGAATTCCGCTCCGGCACGGACTGACGATCGGCGAACTAGCCCAACTCTGTAACAACGCTTTTGGCCTCAACGCATCACTAGAGGTCCTACCTCTAAACAACTGGAGCCGAGAGATGTATCACGATGAGACGGGGTTACCGTGGGTCCTACCGTCTCCGAATCTCCCCACCCTCCAGACCGCCGTTGTCTATCCCGGCATGGTGCTTCTCGAAGGAACGAACCTGTCAGAAGGGCGGGGCACGACGCTCCCGTTCGAACTGGTCGGGGCACCCTGGTTGGGTGCCCACGGGGTCACGCACGCCATGAATGCACTCGGCCTACCTGGCGTATGCTTCCGTCCAGCTGAGTTTCAGCCAACGTTCCAAAAACATGCCGGACAAACGTGCGGCGGATGCCAGCTGCACGTCACCGACCGCACCGCATTCCGACCGGTGTTAACAGCCGTGGCACTGCTTGAGGTTTGTCGGCGCCTAGCCCCCGACCGGTTCGCCTGGCGACAACCACCGTACGAGTACGAAACGGTCATTCCGCCGATCGACATCCTCTGGGGCTGTGACCGCTTGAGACGCCAGCTCGAGAACGATGTCTCGTTTACGAAAATTGCAGAGGAATGGACTGCCGATCTCCAAGCGTTCGAACGTCTGCGCGCGCGCTATCTCCTTTACTGACCGAAACGTACCCGATACCATCGACGCCTCCCAACGAGGGTCGACTGCAGGACAACTGGTAAAGACCACGACCACCATCAGGAAAGACACCCCGGGCACAACCCGACCATGGCCGTTCGCCCATTGACCTTCGAGCACTCGGTACTGATCACCGCGGCACCTGACGCGGTGCTGTCCGCATTCTTCGATCCCACCGCGCTAGCCGTGTGGTGGGACACTATCCAATCGGTCACCACGCCACGACCTCTCGGCGTCTACGCCATTGAGTGGCGGAACACCCCTTTCAGCGACGCAATGCTTGGAACCCTAGGCGGCGTCTTCTACGGCACAGTCGTCGAGTACCGACGGCGGAAAGGTTTTTTTCTAGCCGATGCCTATTGGCTTCCGCCGGAATCGGGTCCCTTTGGCCCGATGGCTCTTGAGGTTAACTGCCGGGTCGAAGGCCCGGCGACGCGCCTGCGCGTGCGGCAGAGCGGCTCCGACGAGGGGGCTCGCTGGCAACGCTACTATGCCTTAATCTCGACAGGTTGGGATTCGTCGCTCGACTCCCTAAAGCGGTACCTAGAGAGTGCCGGGACCTCGCGTAAGACCCAACCACCAAGTGCCTAGAGCGCTCACAGGGGGGGACCCTACCAGTCGCCATGGAGTCAGGCCGAACCATTCTCATCGTTGGCGGCGGCGTGGTTGGGTCGAGCATTGCCTACCACCTTCGTCTAGATGGACATACCGGTCGGGTGGTGGTCATCGAACGTGACCCGACTTACACCCGGGCCTCCTCGTCTTTGGCGATGGGCGGCATCCGTCAGCAGTTCAGCTCGGCGGTCAACGTAAAGCTTGCGCAGTACTCCACACGGTTCTACACCACATTCGATCGGAGGATGCGGGTTCCCAGTCACACGCCAAAAGTAAACTTCCGTCAACGGGGCTACTTGTTTCTCGTCGACGATGCTTCCGCGGACCGCTTCGAGTCCCGCGTTGAGCGCCAACGTAGCATCGGCGCACGCGTCGAACGTCTCAACCTCGACCAGCTTCGCGTGCGGATGCCCGACATACGCCTAGACGATATCCGGTTCGGCGTATTCGGTCCTCACGATGGTTACCTCGAGCCTCGGGAGGTCTTGGCAGGATTCCGAGCTGCTGCCTCGGCAGCCGATGTCGACTATGTAACCGCCGAAGTTGTGGACCTAGTCATGCGATCGGGCCAGGTCGAGGGAGTCGTCCTAAACAGCGGCGAGCGGCTAGTGGCCGACGCGGTCGTCAACGCAGCGGGACCGTTCGCTTCCAGACTCGCAGCGATGGCTGGTATTCACCTTCCCGTAGAGCCCGTGCGCCAGCACCTGTTCCGGTGCGCTCTACCGGAGCAGTGGCCATACAGGTTTCCAATGGTCATTGACCCCACCGGGGTCCACTGGCGGCACGACGACGCCCTAACCATCGCGACGCCGGACCAACTCATTGTCGCTCATACCAAGCTAGACGAACCGCCCGGCGAGTCCTTCACCTGTGACCTGTCCCGATGGATGTCAGACTTCCGGCCGCAACTCGCGCGACGGGTGCCCCGACTCGAACCACTTGAGTTGATCGAGGGTTGGGCTGGTCTCTATGCCATGACTCCAGACCATAACCCAGTGCTCGGTGAACACCCGTTAGCACGCCGGTTCTTTCTGGCTAACGGTTTCAGTGGACACGGGTTGATGCTTGCCCCGGCCATCGGAAAAGCCCTGTCCGAGTTGATTCGAATCGGTCGACCTGAAACGGTCGACGTCACCTGCTTCGCCCCCGATCGGTTTGACCGTGACGCACCGGTCCACGACGAAGCAATGATCTAAGACGCGGGTCCCATTCGTATAATCACCAAGTGAACATCGTCATCCCCGCAATCAATGCGTATCTGTCATCGTTGGTTGCGGAGTCACCACTGCTCAAGCAGGTCGGAATCGAAGGCGTTAAACTCGACCTGCCGATCATCGACTCGGCAGTCGGCCGATTGCTCGAAACGTTAGTGCTCGTGACCGGCGCGCAGCGGGTCCTTGAAATCGGCACGGCCAACGGATATTCAGCACTGTGGCTCGCCCAGTCGCTACCCCACGACGGCCGGCTCATCTCAATCGAGTTGGACCCCGCGCGCGCACAGATCGCGAGGGGGCATTTCGACGAAGCCGGCATTAGCAATCGTGCAAACGTGATGGTTGGTGACGCGGCCAGGCTAGTACACAAGGTCTCCGGACCGTTCGACGTGATCTTCAATGACGGCGACAAGCGACAGTATCTCCAGTTACTCGACCGCTTGGTAACTCTGCTCCGCCCAGGTGGGGTACTGGTCACCGACAACGTGCTGTGGGACGGCGAGGTGGTCCCCGGTCTCGTGACGTCACCGCAGCGACCAGCAGACGAGACCGAGGCGATTGCCCGCTACAACAAACAGCTCGCGGCCGACTCCCGTCTCGTGACCAGTTTTCTACCGATACGTGACGGGATCTCCATCTCGGTTCGGAAGTACTCCAGCTGATGACCAGAGCTCCTGATGATTGGCTGCACGCCGCCAAGATGGACGCCGACCGACGGGGTCTCCCGGCGCTGAAGCCACTGCTTACGGCGTTGGCTGACGCCACCCGTGTCCTTCGGGAGGCTAGCTGGACCCATGACGCGCTCGGCTCACCCAGCACAAGTGACGATCCGGAATCTACCCAACCTCGGGACGAACCCCGATGACAACTGTGTGGTGCGAACAACCGATCCATCGAGTGGCAACAGCAATAGAGACCGGCGTGGTCTCGGTCAGTGAGGTTGTCGATTCAGTGCTTGACCGGATCGCGACCCGAGACCCGGTGTTGAACGCTTACACAACAGTGTTCGACGAGAGCGCTCGGCGTGAAGCGGACCAGGCCGACCGACTGATCGCAACCGGGCAATACCGAGGCCCATTGCACGGCGTACCCTTGTCCATTAAGGACTTAGTCGACGTGGCCGGCGCGCCGACGACGTGCGCCTCGAGGGCGAGTGACTCCTCCATGGCGCGTGCCGACGCGCGGGCGGTCGCGCACCTCAGACATGCCGGCGCGATCGTCATCGGCAAATGCAACCTCCACGAGTTTGCCTTTGGTACCACCGGTGAAGATTCCTATTTCGGACCGACTCTCCACCCACTGGACCAGACGAGATCACCAGGCGGCTCCAGTAGCGGGTCGGCTGTTTCCGTCTCCACCGGAATGGCATTTGGATCGGTCGGAACCGACACCGGTGGATCTATCAGGATTCCGTCAGCCGCCTGTGGACTGGTCGGACTCAAACCGACTTTTGGTGAGATCTCTTGCGACGGCGTTGTTCCGCTTGCCCCAAGTCTCGATCACGTGGGTCCGCTCACCCGCTGCGTCGCGGATGCACGCCTCCTTTTCGAAACGATGCGTGACGGTTCATCGGCGGGAAAACACGCCACAGTTCCAGTGAAACAGGCTCTCGGTTGCCCCAGACCTTTCTTCCTCGAGCGCCTCGACGACGAGATACGAGCCTCATTCGAACAGGCTCTGAGCCGCCTGCAAAGTGCCGGCTGGACCATAGGCGACACCGCGGTGCATCACGCGCACTACTCCCCGGTGGTGTGTTTGCATTTGGTGCTCTCAGAGGCCGCCGCCACACACGCGCGCGGGCTCACCGAACGACCGAACCGGTATACCGATGGTGTGCGCCTACGGTTGGAACTCGGCCGATACGTCATGGGAGAAGATTACGCTCGCGCCCAACATGGTCGGAATCTGCTGAGTCACGCTATCGACGCCACACTGGCTGACTACGATGCCTTAGTCCTCCCGACCCTGCCGATCCCCGCACCCCGGCTCGCAACCACCACGGTTGACATTGGTGGCGTAGAGGAACCGCTGCGGAACGTGATGCTTCGACTGACCCAGTTGTTCAACGCTACCGGGCACCCAGCGGTCTCGCTCCCGTGCGGGCTCACGACGAGCGGACTCCCTTGCGGGCTGCAGCTGATTGGCGCCCGGAACCGGACTAACCACCTGCTGGACGTAGCCGAATTGTGCGAAGCAGTACTGAGTGAGGGGTAACGGACTAACCTACCCCTTCGGTCAATCGGTAGATGTGTTCGCCTTCCCGTGCAACGCTGTGTAACCAACGTCGTCCGAGCCTACAGTCTCGACGGGTAAGTCCGCCGATGCCCACCCTTCGTCGATCACCTGGCCGGTAGCGGGATCCCTGTGGCCCCCAAACCCACCCCTAACGTTCGCGACTGTTTCATATCCAGCTTCGACTAGCAGTTGGGCGGCCCGCGAGGAGCGGCCACCGACCTGGCAGCCGATCAACAGCTTCGCGTCGGTCGGGTAGTTAACCTTCATCACTGCCAGAAAGTCAGGATTCGGCTGCATCTGCCTAATCTCTTCGTTCCTGTGTAACAGAGGCACATTATGTGCGCCTTCGGGGTGCCCACTTTCATATTCTGGCACCGACCGAACATCGACGTAGGTATAGCCGTCCTCGACCTGTACCTTCCGCGCCTCTCGAACGCTCAAATGCTTCACGCTCATCGCAACTCCACCGTGGTCATACTACACTGGAAAGTTGTCACGTCGAATGTGCCAAAAGGTCTAGTGACCTCTCGATTGAACCGATGTAGCTATGCTTGCCAAATTCTTCCACGCTTGGGAACATCGGCTACTCGCCGTCGACACCAATCGGGTCGTCCGACCGTTTGAGTGGGGCCTAGACTGGCTTGATGGACCGGACGACCACACCACCAGCCCCGCTCAGCAGGTCGAACACTGGGCGACCAGAGCCCTCTCTGACCCTCGATGGTTCGACCCACCCCCTTGCCAGGATTATTTCCTCAGGGATGATCAGCTCACGTTTCCCAGCGCATTTGAAACACCGCACCCTGAGAACAACACCGTGTACGCACGCTACTTTCCAGCTGAGCAACAGGAGACCAGACGGCGTGCCACGCTCGTGCTACCACAGTGGAACGCCGATTCTGGCGGACATGTCGGCCTGTGCCAACTGCTTTCACGCGTCGGCATCACCGCGCTGCGGCTCAGTCTGCCGTACCACGACGAGCGAATGCCACCGGAGCTCGTGCGAGCTGACTACATCGTGAGTCCCAACATCGGCCGCACGCTCCAGGTAAATCGGCAGGCCGTCCTCGATGCCAGACGAGCAATCACCTGGTTGGCCGCGCAGGGGTACGAGCGTATCGGCATCCTCGGCACCAGTCTCGGCTCATGCCTGGCGATGCTCACCGCCACCCACGAACCACTGGTCCGGGCCGCGGCCCTAAACCACATCTCTCCTTTTTTTGCCGACGTTGTCTGGGAAGGCCTGTCCACCGCACACGTGAGAGCCGGACTCGAGGACTCGATCGACCTAGACCTGCTACGCCGCCTGTGGCTGCCAATCAGCCCGCATCCGTACATCGACAAGATGGCAGATGTTACATCGTTGCTCGTGTACGCTCGTTACGACCTCTCGTTCCCGGTCCACCTATCGAAACAGCTAATCCTAGACTTCAAACGCTACGAAATCCCCCACCAGGTCACGGTCCTCCCCTGTGGCCATTACACCACCGGCAAGGTCCCCTTCAAGTGGCTGGACGGGTACACCCTGGTTCAGTTCCTTCGCAGGACTCTGTGAACGACCAACAGCGCTCTACGCCGGGCTCTATAGGTATCTTGCGATCTGAAGAATCGCCTGGAAGATCACGTCAGCCAGCTGGCGGAGAAGTGCTCCGTTCTCCTCACTAACCGCATCAACTACCGTGACTGGATCGGTAAACAGAAGCCAAATCGTTGCCGCTGCCAAAGTGCCCGCCAGTAGGCCGACTACGGCGGCGAGGCTTATGCCGATGCGGGTCAGACTCAAGAGTGGTTACCCTCACGGTCGTCGAGACTCCGTGCGCACACCCGAGAGCGACATCGGGTTAAATGCCAACTCCAGGTCCGACAGATCGCATACGCTACCCTCGTGGAACTGGGCGGGATGAACCCACGATCTTGGCAGCTATTCGCCATCGGTCAAAGCGTCAACCAGAATTACTTCACCAAGCCCCAAAGCGTCGAGACCAGGACCAACAACTTCTGCAGGCCCCACGACAACGATCGTCGCACGGTCGGCATGCAGGTGGGCCTTTGCTGCGGCTGTGACCCCACCAATGTCTACCGCCTCCACCTCTGGAACGAACCGATCGTAGGAGTCCTCGGGTAACTCGTGGAGCACCAGCTGGCCGATCCCTCGAACCACCTGGCCAGCGGTCTCAAAGCCGCGCGCGAAACCGCGGGTCAGGGCCGCCTGAGCAAGATCTAACTCTGCCGGAACCACCGGACGGTCGCCGCCGATGCTCACCATTTGCCCCAACACCTCTCGTATGGATTCGACCGTCGCATCGGCCTGAACGCTCCCCTGAAACGTGAACGGGCCCGGCGCGCGGCGACAATCAAACACCGTATGCACGCCGTAGGTGTATCCCTTCTCCTCACGCAAGACCTGGTTAAGCCGACTAACGAACTGGCCCCCAAGAACCGTATTTAGGACCCGTAGAGCGTGGTAGTCAGGGGTTTGCCTGGCCGCCGCCACATGCCCCACCCGCAGCTCCGATTGGACAGCACCTGGCCGATCGACGAGCACGACATTCGTCGCCAAAGCCCTCACGTCGTTAAAACACATCGGCTCGGCAACGGCCCCCTTCGTCGGCTGACGGACGGTGAGCTTTCCGAAGCTCCCCTCCGCCGACGCGACGAACTGGTCGTGGGTCAGCGCTCCGCTCGCGATCAACGTAGCAATACCGAGCTGATAAGCGTCCTGGTGAAACCCGAAGACATCCGCCCGCGTGAAACCGGCGAGTGACTCATCGGTCCCGACCCCCAAATGGCCGTAAGGATGTTCAGGATAGACCGTTTCGATGAAGACTCGGTCCGCCACGGCGCTAGGCGCGCTGCGCATTTGACGGAGCCGGCTCCGACGCAAAGCCCGCACCCGATCGACGTCGGCGTCATCAAATCTCGGCCTAGCCACGATATCGGCCAACAGCGCGAGCCCCTCCGAGGCGTAGCGGCTGAGAGTAGTAAGCGAAATAACGGTGGCATCGGCGCTGACCTCGGTGCCGAGCCGAGCACCGATCGCGTCGAGGGCCGCGTGCACCTCGAGCCCGGTGCGATCGGCATTGCCCTCGTCCAATAGATCGGCAGTCAGTGCTGCCAGCCCAGGGGAACCAGGTGGGTCTGACGCCGACCCTACCGGCATCATCAACCGGAAGGTTACGACCGGCGGTCCGGGATGCTCAGCAATCTTCAGGGCAAGCCCGTTCGACAGGCGCCCATCCCGCACTACGGGAAAGCGAGGCACAGGGACGGCTCCTGACTGTGGCAAACGTGAGCGGTCTACGCGCCCCATCACGAAACTTCCGCGCGCACTGACCCTGCCAACGCCCGGTTGGCCGCTCCAGTCGGAACAACACTGAGCGCGACGCGACGCTCAGCCAAAAGTTGTGTGGCTGTCAGATCGCGAAGGTCACCAACAGTCGCCTCACGGTATCGCGCGCGGTCCTGAATCATGAAACCGGGATCGCCAGTGTAGACGTTGTACGCGTTTAGCTGGTCGGACCGGCCGTTGAAGCCACCAACGGTCTGCAAGCTATAGACGAACTGGGCCTCGATCTGAGTGATTCCCCGCTTGAGCTCTATCTCCTCCGGTCCAGCATCGGCCAGATTGTTGAGCTCACCACTGATTACTTCATCGAGTTCTGCCAGCTCCCGTCCCGGCGCGGCCGTGGCAGAAATACAGAACCAGCCATCGATCTCACGCGAACCCTGAGCAGCGCTAACATCGGTCGCAAGCTGCCGATCGAGGACCAAAGCCCGATACAACCGAGACGTTTTCCCACCGGCCAGCACTTCGCCCAGCAGGTCCATGCCGGCGTCACCTTCACCAAACAGGCGGGGACTACGCCAAGCCAGATAGAGTCGGGGAAGCTCTACTCGGTCTTCGAGAAGGATGCGGACCTCCGCTCGCGGCATCGAGCGATCCCCGTCGGCAACCACCGACGCCACCGGCGGACCGCCTTGAATCTCATCAAAATTCCGGCGCACCAACTCTAGAGCAGACTCGGTGTCGACATCGCCTGCCACTGTAAGAGAGGCATTACCGGGATGATAAAACGCCTTGAAAAACTCGTGGGCGTCATCGAGTGTGGCGGCCTGCACGTCTTCGGTTTGCCCTATGGTGGTCCAGTGATACGGGTGGCCTGACGGGAACACCGCGGCCATTAGCGCCATCAACGCCAGACCATATGGCCTGTTCTCGTATTGCTGACGACGCTCGTTCAGTACGACGTCTCGCTGATTCTCGAATTTGGCAGCGGTGAGAGCCGGCAGTAGATAACCGAGTCGATCCGACTCCAGCCAGAGTGCCAGCTCCAGCGCGTTCGTCGGTACCACTTCCCAATAATTCGTTCGATCGCAACTCGTCGAGCCGTTGAGCGACGCGCCTGCCTGTTGTAACGGTGCAAAGTACCCTGTGTCGTGGTGGGCCGATCCCTCAAACATGAGATGCTCAAACAGATGAGCCAAGCCGGTGCGACCAGCTCGCTCATTCTTGGAGCCAACGTGGTACCAAAGATTCACAGCAGCGATCGGGCATCGGTGGTCCTCATGCACGATGACCTCAAGACCGTTGTCGAGAACCCACTTCGTGAAATCCATCATGACGAATAGCCTGAGTGGGGGAGAGGACCTGCGCCTACTCCCCCATGACCTGGATGACGAACGGCCGCCGCCGTGGCCGCGTGTCACACTCGAGCAGGATGACCTGCTGCCACCGACCGACCAGCAACTGCTGTTGATCGAACGGCAGCGTGAGTGAGGGACCGAGCAACGCGGCCCGCACGTGGCTTGACCCGTTGTCATCGCCCCACCGTTCGTGATGGGCATACTGGCCGGCTTTTGGGGCTAGTTTGTCAAGAAGTCGATTCAAGTCGGCGACTGCTCCAGGTTCGTATTCGATGGTCGTCAGAGCGGCGGTGGACCCCACCACGCTAATGGTCACGACTCCGCTCAAGAGACCCGAAGCGGAAACCTCTCGAACGACAAGCGACGTGATGTCATGAGCATCTCCCTGTCCGGTCGTCTGGAGATGATGCTGTGTCGTCGTGATCATCGCGCCGCGACATGATACTTCCCTTCGTCGAGACGCTGAGGACTGTATCCCGAAACGGCTCACCCGGACGTCTCGGCGGCACGACGTGGTACGATCGAGCCTCATGATCAGGTGTGCATTCGCCGTGGCATCTTTGCTGCTAGCGGGCACCAGCGGCGTAGTCGCCCAGACGCTCCGCTACGAAGCACCCGACACATGGGTCGAACGCGTGTCCGACTCGCCGATGCGGGTGACCGAGTTCCAGCTTCCGCGCGTCGCTGGCGACGCCGAAGACGCAGATCTCGTCGTGTTCTACTTCGGCGGAGCCGGGGGCGGTGTCGAGGCTAACCTGGAGCGCTGGGTCGGACAAATGACGCAGGTCGACGGCCGTTCGTCTTTTGAAGTGGCAGCCACGACTGGATTTGAAGCCAATGGTCTCGCAGTTACGACGATCGACGTGCCGGGCACGTATGTGGCCCCCATCAGACCAGGTTCGGCCTCTCGCCTGAACAAACCGAACTTCAGACTGATCGCCGCCGTCGTGGAAACACCCGTGGGTCCATATTTCTTCAAGTTAACCGGCCCTGCGCGCACCGTCGGCCGTTGGGATCGCCCATTCACGACCTTCCTGCGTACCGTGCGGGTTGACTGAGGAAGCGCAGGTACCAACGTAGCGGTCCGCTCGCGCGCGATGGGAGGACCCACCAAGCCTGAAGAGCCCCCGACACCCTTCCCCTCAAGCTAACGCGACCCACGCCTGCATCTAGCGAATCCCCAGACCGAACTCCGCGATTAGCTTCCGGTGCAGCTCGCTCGTTCCCTCTCCAATCTCCAAAGTCTTCGCTTCCAGCAATAGCCGACCGACCTCGTACTCGGAAGAAAAGCCATAGCCCCCATGGACTTGGATAGCATCGAGTGCGTTCTGGGTCGCGGCTTCGCTGGCAAGTAATTTGGCCATGGAGGCTTCCATCGAGCAACGCTCTACACCCGCGTCCTTCATACGGCCTAAACGGTATACCAGCGCCCGCGCCGCCTCAGTTCGACAGATCATGTCTGCAATTTTCTGCTGCACCATCTGGAACCCACCAATCGGCTGGCCAAACGCTCGGCGGTCCATCGCATAGGGAAGCGTAAGGTCCAGCGCCCGCTGAGCTTGGCCCACGCACCTAGCGGCCACCGAGAATCGACCTGTGTCAAGAGCAGTACCGAGGATGGGAAACCCGCCGCCCACCTCCCCGAGCAGGGCTTTGTCGTCGACTCGCACATCGTCGAAATGCACCTCAGCCACATTGTCGCGTTGAAGGGTCCGCATCGGCAGCGGGCTGACCTTGATGCCATCGACGGACGGGTCGACGAGGAACATGGTCACACCCCGATGCCCCAAGTTCGGGTCCATAGTGGCCGCAACGAGAAAAACCCCGGCTTCAGCAGCGTGCGAGATGAAGACCTTGCTCCCGCTTAATTCCCACCCTCCATCGATTCGGGTAGCGCGAGTTTTCATGGAGGCTAGGTCAGTACCACCAGCCGGCTCTGTTAAACAGGCCGATGCAAGGATCTCCCCCGTTGCGAGCAACGGCAACCATCGCTGTTTCTGCTCGGACGTGCCAAATTTTAGGATAGAGGTACCGACCAGCGAGTTGGCGACCGACACAGCCGACGCCACCACCCAGTCGACCCGGGCCAATTCCTCGCAGACGATGCCGTAGGTCAGAACGTCGCTGAAGGACCCGCCGTACGACTCTGGGATCATGGGCGCCAGAAATCCCAACGGTGCTAATCGCCCGATGATCTCGCGCGGATAGACGCCGTCGCGTTCGTGCTGCTCGACGGTCGGCAAGATCTCCCGTTCGGCGAACTCCCGCACAGCGGCGCGCACCTGTCGCTGGGGCTCGGTCAAGTCAAAATCGGCCATGCGCCGCAAGGCGCTGGCTCCAGTTACCGTCACGTTGCTCCTCCTCGAACCCGATTCGGTCCACTGACATCGGCGTTGGGTCTCCCCACACTCCGGTGGGGGAGTACAGCCTCGCCACTCCGCACCAGTGCGAACCGTGTGCTAATGGGCCCGATCATTTCGTAAACGACTACCGCGGCCAACACGATGGTTGACACCTGTGGGGCGAGACCGGGGTAGCGATCGTCGATGGACAAGGTTAATCCCACGGCCAGGCCAGCCTGTGCCATCAGGGATAGACCCAGGAAACGCCGCACCGCCGGTTCCATCCCGAGCCACTGCGCCCCTAGTCTGGAGCCGAGCAGCTTACCCGACGCACGCGCCAGCACGTAGATCAGTCCGGCTGCTCCCATGCTAGAGACCAGTGACACGTCCAGATCGGCGCCGGCGATGACGAAGAAAATGGCGTAGAACGGTGGGTCTGTTTCCGCCAGCGCCCCAAACAACCGCCGGCTCTTCCGCGTCAGGTTGACCATCGTGGCGCCAAGTGCGAGGCTGGCTACCAGCGGTGAGAGATCGAGCAGGCGAGACAGGCCGACACAAAGGAGAATCGAGCCAGCCAGAAGAATCAGCATCTCGCCGGTCTCGCGTACCTGGCGAGACCAGCCAGCTAGCATCAGCCCCACTAAGAATCCGAGCGCTGCCGATCCGATAAGCTGCCAGATTAGGGGGAACCCCGCACGATAGAGCGTCGACAGGAAGGATCCACCGAGTCCAGTCGTGAGATCGATAAGCGCAGCCACAAGACTGTAGGCGGTGATACAGAACAGGTTGTTCACAGCGATGATACCGAGCAGCGTATCGGTAAGCGGACCACTGCTATCGACCTCGCGGATGACCATGAGCGTTGAGGCCGGCGCCGTCGCGATCGCGATCGCCCCGAGTAGACCCGCCACTTGCCATGACTGGCCTACCGCCAGCATTCCAGCCGACACGAGCACGGCGGCCAGCGTCGACTCGACGAGTGCAAGATAAAGAATTTTCGGACCGATGCGTCGGAAGAGCGAAAACTCGAACACCGAACCAATTGAAAACAGGATCAGCCCCAGCGCCACCTCGCTGAGCACCTGCAACGCGGCAAGGTTCTCGTGGCTGACCCAGCCCAGTACCGACGGACCGAGCGCCACCCCCGCCAGAATATACCCCGTTACCTCGGGCACTCGGACGTAACGCACGAGGTGCCCCGCCAGTAGTGCCAGTAACAGGATCAGCCCGAGGGACGTCAGCTCATCCATAGCATCGAACGGGCTCTAACCCCACGTCCGTGGTCACGGCAGCAACACGCCCCGGTAACGCCCAGCCCTCACAAATTCAACGAACGTCGCTACCATTCGGTCGTCGGTGAGTACCTGCTGGACCTCGTCGAGACTCACCAAATCCCGGTGGTCGACTCGTACCAATCGGTCGCCAGGCATAATCCCGGCCTCCGCGGCCCGGCTACCTGGCAGGACCGACGCGATGCGAAACCCCTCCGTCGGCTCCTCCCACACCAGACCTGCGGTGGCGGGCACCGGTCTATCGAGCCTGGTATCAATCCCACGAGTCGGCATGGCGATGATCAACGTCTCTGGCCCCCGCCTAAGCTCAAGCCAGAACGTCTCCTGGCTAGGCGCTTCGTCGCCCTCAAGAATCTGGAGGTCTTCGATGTTGCGTAACGGGGTTCCATCGAGCGCCAGAAGGATATCGCCGGTCCGGAGCCCCGTCGCCTGCCCGGGATAACGCTGCCACACCTGGCGCACCATGAGCCCGTTCCCGACCCCGAAATGAAACGCTTCAACCGGGTTCAACGACTCTACGTGCAACCCCCAGCGTCCACGGAGTCGACCGTCATGTGTGTCACCCCTGGCAAGCAGGTCCGTGACACTCTCCACGGTGACCACTACGTCCTGTCCATCGCACCGCAACACCATACCGATCAAGTTACCATCCAGATCAAACACGCCACCGCCGAGCATCGTGGGTCTCAACGGCGTGTTCGTTACGAGCTCCGTGACCTGCACGTCTCCGCAGGGTCTGCCGCTCGTTCCCAGATAGATCGCGGGCGCGTGGGCCGGTTCGGTTTCCGTCTGCCAGACGGCCAATACCCATTCCCCGGACTCAACTTCACTGACCGGTCGACGTGGCGGCGGTAAGGACCCAGACAGGCGGGGAATACGCATCCCTGCAATCGGCAGATGCGGACTGGCCATGTTCGTATACGCACCGACGTCACCCTCGACAGCTGCCAGGGTCACTGCCGCCGGGTACCTCCAAGCGAGGCGAGCCGTCACGACTCGTTCGGCGTCCCAAACGACGGCACTTCGACGAACGCTCCGCAGTCTGACCACACCGGTGGCAAAATCGAGGGCAGCCTCTCCGAAGTACTCAGCGGTATCCACCAGTAACCGGCGCTGGGTAAGGTTTGTCAATCGACTGTCAACCTGCGCCCCGACGGCAACCGACTCGGGCACATTTTCACCGGGCTTCAACAGCCATCCGATACTGAGAATCAACCCCGACGCGATCGCCAGAATGACGATGTAGCGTGGGTTCCGCGACTCATCAGGCCCGCCAGGAATCTCAGTCGTGATACCTACTCCTTCACGAT
>DQEK01000291.1 GCA_003533545.1 Acidobacteriota bacterium
AATAGCCCGGTCGTCCGGGCACTGAGTTTTACCGGCTCGACCGCGGTCGGTCGGAAACTGATGGCGCAATGCGCCACGCACGTAACGAAGCTTTCACTCGAGCTGGGTGGCAATGCTCCGTTCATCGTCTTCGAGGATGCCGACCTCGACGCCGCTGTCACAGGTGCGATGGCATCGAAGTTCCGGAACACCGGCCAAACCTGCGTGTGCGTGAATCGCTTTCTGGTGCAGGATGCGGTGCATGACGTCTTCGTGGCGAAACTGCGTGAGGCCATGATCAAACTCACTGTAGGAAACGGGCTCGACGATGGTGTCGATCAGACCGCGTTGATCGATGCCCAAGCTCTCCGGAAGGTGGAGGCCCACGTAGCGGACGCCCTAGCGAACGGCGCCACCCTCGAGTTGGGCGGTGAAGCTCATCCACTGGGCGGCACCTACTACCAGCCCACCTTGCTCACTGGGATAGAGCCGGGCATGCTATGCACTCGGGAAGAAACGTTCGGTCCCGTCTCGGCCGTCATGCGATTCGCCACCGAAGAGGAAGCGATCGGACAGGCGAACAACACCGAGTACGGCCTGGCCGCCTACTTCTACAGCCAAAACGTCGACCGAATCTGGCGAGTCGCTGAGCAACTGGAAACCGGCATCGTCGGTGTAAACGAAGGCATCATTTCGACGCCGGTCGCTCCCTTCGGTGGCGTCAAGGCCTCTGGTATAGGACGCGAAGGTTCGCGCCACGGGCTCGACGAGTACACCGAACTCAAGTATCTCTGCATGGGGGCGTCGGGGCATGATTCGTGAGCGACGTGGCAGTAGGACCACGATGGGTCGAGCGGATTCGTCGATACCAGCTGACGGATGTGCCCAAGCCCGAAAATATCAGAAACGCCGAGCCTGATCGCTTTTTTCGGCTCCACGAGCGTCCGCGCTCAGCGGACGCCACACACGACGACTAGCGAACCGGGATCGTCACGCTGCGGACAATGGTGACGGCGTCGTCGTCGACGAATGTCAAGTCGACCTGGATCCGGGCCTCTCGGCCTTCGTTCGGAAGTGTGTACCAGACCTCGTAGTCGATGGACATCTCGGTTCCGGTTTCAACTCGGTTATTGTGCGGCGCCGTATCGAACTCGTAGTGCTCGACCAACCCAGGCGGTGGCACGACGACGATGTCGGCGGTGGTCTGACGGAGAACCAGTGTCTGGCCTACGACCGCCACGGCGGTCTGGTCGTCGGGTGCACGGATAACAGCGCTGAAAGAGGTTCTCCAGTCGTACTCCAACACAGCGCCGTTTAGTTCGTAGGTCACGCCGCTCGACGGGGTGGCCGACAGCGACGTAGGGACCGCAACGACTTCGAGCGGGGCACTCGCGACTGTTGTGGGCATGATGAATGCTGGCCTGTCACACGCCGACAACGCCAGCGCGGCGACGAACACCATCCGCCCACGGCTACCGGTGAATGCACTCCGGCAGAGAAGGATCATGGCGCAACCTGAACATCGACGGTCGAGGTCGTTAGACCCGCGGGCGTATCGAACGACGCGGTCAGCGTCACCAACGCCTCCTGTCCCCCATTAGGGAGGAGATACCAGAGATCAAACTCCACAACGGCCTCACCGCCCGACTCGATACGATTGGCTTGGGGGCGTGGGGTGAAGCGAAATCGTTCGTCATCCGACGCAGCCGGGGCGACGACGATTCCATCCGTCGCTTGCTGCACATTAACCGCCAGGATCGCGATGTCCACCGGGCTCGCGTTCTCGGGCAAATTCATGATCAGGGCAAACGACGTTTTCCACGGCAGGTCAAACGTACTTCCGCCGACTGTTACCGTCACGCCGGTGGAAGGCACTGCTACCAGGGGGTCCGGCGCTACCGACAACTCCACCCGTTGGTACGAAGTCGGGGCAGTCGGGGCCCCTTCTTCGCAACCGGTCACCGAGAGGACGGCGATCAGCGCTAGGGCGCGTTGGGTTCTCCCAAACATCCTCACTCCTTTCGAAGCAGCAGCAACCAGCCCACCACCTTCAAAACGAGACGTGCACGCCGGCTCGAAATAAACGGCCTAGCGCCGGATAGCCGAGCACGTCTTGATAGACCTCGCCGGTCAAATTCTCACCGACGACAGACAGCATCACACGGTCGGTCACTGCGAACCGCCCGGCGGCGTCCCATCGGATATAGCTCTCGACAACATCCAATCCAAGCGCCTGAGTAAAAACATCGATACCGGGCTCCCGCTCGCCAACGTATCGCATAGCGGCACTGGCAGAGAATGGGCCGACCTGCACGTCACCCGTGAACGTCGCCTGGTGTTTGGGGACTTGCGGCAACGACTGGCCAGCCTTGATGCGGTCGGTGCCGGTCGTTACCTCGGATTCCGTGAAGGTATAAACACCGCGCAACTCAACCTGAGAAATGGGCCGAATTGAAGCGGTCGCTTCAAGCCCGTGTGCCCAACTGCGTGGAAGGTTAATGTAGCCGGTTCGTAAGTCGAGCAACGTAGCGGTGAATGGGTCTCGAAGACCATCGCTCACGTCCCGTAGATACTGTCCTCGCTCGAACAAGGTGAGCTGCTGAAACGCATCGATCGTCCGAAGAGCCGGTATATCCACCGAACCCAACACCACGAGATCGCTGTAGACGTGGCGGAACCCAGTGAAATCGACCTGCGCCCGTGCACCCCAGGCTCTCCCTATCCCACCGTCAGCAGTTTTGCTTTTTGCCTGCACGAGGTCGACATTACCTTGTCGGTCCAGCGTTGCACCGAACCGTTGCTCAAGAGTGGGAGTCCCGATCCCATAACCGGCACTAGCGTGGACGACCCAACCTCGACCAAGCCCGTAGGTCAGAGACCCGCGCGGCTGGGCAAAGAAGTCGTATGGGCCGTTCTTAACGAATCTCCCTCCCGCGGTGACCGACAAATTCTCAAACACCTGTATCCGGTCCTGCCCGTAACCGGCCAAACTGAGACGCTGCTGGTCGAACCGGGCGCTGGTGCCGAAACGACCGCCTTCCACCTCAACAGTGCCGCCGCCCGTAATCACGTGGAACTCATCGATTGGGTGGGTGTACTCGTAAGTAAGGCGGGCCTCTTGGGTGTCGTTACGCAGGCCCACACCGAGCGGCGTGTCCAAAATCTCGAAACGGAGCCCCGGTTCAGCAGACGATTGCAGCCGTGCCGCGCCAGAGTCGAGGGGATTCAACGAGTGACGGGTGGTTTGTGATGCAACCAACCGAAACTCATGCGACGGCCGCGCAGCGCTCTGCCCGAGACGCAGCGTGGCTCCCACCAGCCACCGGTCCCCCTCCTCACGAGCGTCGAGATCGGGTCGCACGAACAGGGTGGGGCCAGGGAGTCCAACCGTACTCGTCTCGCCACGAAACATGAGCTGGGCCGACATATTGTCCCGGACCAGACCTACGGTGCCACCGACCACCGTCTGTACGTAGGCACTGTTCGGCTGCTCGTTGTCCATTTCGAGGTTTCGAGCCCCGACCGCCCAGTCGTAGTCACCCAAGCCCCCGCTCGCCATCGCACTTACCTGCCGCCACTCGAGCTGCCCGGCTTCGACGTCGAACGCAACCCGAGGCGTGCCCGCATCGGTCAGGAAGTGAGCAGCCCCGGTCAGACCTTCACCGCGGGCACTCAGCGGTGCGCCCCGGATCACCTCGAGCACCGCGGGTTGTCCCGGCGCGTTCAAATGAAACCGAGAGGGCAGGTCATTCAACAACCGTCCGTCCGTCAACAGGAACCGGTCACCGGTTTCAACGCCTCGAACCCGAACGGTGGTCGGCTGCCCGACGCCGCCTGCACGGGTCACCGTAACGCCGGGCGCGTACTCGAGCAGCCTCAAGAGCGGCACCTGACCACGTTCGGCCACGGAACCGGCCACAGTGGACCCCGCCTGCCCGGGGCTCGCCTCGAGCAAGGGACTCGCCCGCCAGTCCTCACCCTCGAGGTCCTCGGGGGACAGCATCGTCATGTCGCGTCGAATCGTGATGTAGGCAACTGCGGTGATTGGAGCGGCGGGTTCTACAACGAACGGTGGACGGTCGATGGTCACCACGTAAGGCCCAGGGACAAGCCCTTCAAATCGAAACTCGCCGTCGGCATCGGTGCGAACGGTGAACTCCCGGCTCTCACCCGTTGCGATAATGACGGCGTCCGGCACCATCTCGCCCGTCGCGGTCCGGACAGTGCCAACGAGGGTGCCGACTGCCTGTTGAGCATGCAGCGCGACGGTGCCAACCGAGCAACACAATGCAACTAACGCAATCCGACAGCACATTGCACGATGCTCCAGCGCGCGATCAAAGACTGCACGATTTCCGTCACTAGTACCCAACCCCTCCATCAAGCTTCCATAACAACGACCCACGACAGACACCACGGGCAGACGCTGCCTCCCGGGTCTCGTAATCCACGTCC
Organism: Acidobacteriota bacterium; assembly: GCA_003533545.1. Taxonomy (GTDB): domain Bacteria; phylum Acidobacteriota; class Vicinamibacteria; order Vicinamibacterales; family UBA8438; genus DQEK01. The sequence goes on from DQEK01000291.1 coordinate 4,435, forward strand.
ATTCCATTCCAGACTGATAACGTGATCGCCACGGCGAACCGGTGCCCCCGGCCCGTGTCGGGGATTGCACACGGTCACGCGAACGCGGGCGGGTCACTCTCGGTGTGGAGCCCAAAACTGCACGGACCGGCGCCGAGACCCCATTATCGCCCAATCTTGAGGCGGTGACATGCCAGAAACGGTTTCGACGGTTTTCACTCCCATCGCCGCGGTCCGCCGGTCGACGAGACACTATAATCGCGACGTCCTCGTTTTGCGACCGGCAAGGAGAAGGTAAATGCACACGGGCCAGCAGCCTCGGAAACTCGTTTCGATTGTGCGGTTGGTCGCGTTCGTCACCGCCGTGACAACCGGATTGCTGTCTGAGGCCCAAGTGCCAGACGGCGAATGGCACGCCTTCGGCCGCGACGAAGCTAACACCAAGTACTCACCGCTGGACCAAATCACGGCGGACAACTTCGGCGACTTGGAGATCGCCTGGCGTTGGACCTCCCTCTCCCGGGCAGCCGTCGAGGAAAACGAACGGATCCGCCCCAGCGCGTTCAAGTCCTCGCCCCTCATGGCCGACGGGCTCGTCTACGTCAGCACCGCCCTGGGGCAAGCGGCAGCCCTCGACGCTGG